>NZ_JBHWZP010000044.1:0-43170 GCF_042728395.1 Streptomyces sp. NPDC060205 | reverse complement strand
GGCCCCTGCTGCGCGCAGGGGCCCTCTCCCGTGTCCGCACACCGCTCGTACGGCGGCGGCTGCTACTTCTTCTTGCCGCGCTTCTCGCGCACCCGCACCGAGATGTGGATCGGCGTGCCTTCGAAGCCGAACTCCTCGCGCAGACGGCGCTCCACGAACCGGCGGTAGCCGTGCTCGATGAAGCCCGAGGAGAAGAGCACGAACCGCGGCGGCTTGGTGCCCGCCTGCGTGCCGAAGAGGATGCGCGGCTGCTTGCCGCCCCGGATCGGGTGCGGGTGGGCGGCGACCAGCTCGCCCAGGAAGGCGTTCAGACGGCCCGTCGGGACCCGCGCCTCCCAGCCCGCCAGCGCGGCCTCGATCGCCGGGACCAGCTTCTCCATGTGGCGGCCCGTACGCGCCGAGACGTTGACCCGCGGCGCCCAGGCCACCTGGAGCAGCTCGGTCTCGATCTCCCGCTCCAGGTAGTAGCGGCGCTCCTCGTCGAGGGTGTCCCACTTGTTGAAGGCCAGCACGATCGCGCGGCCCGCCTCGACGGCCATCGTCACGATGCGCTGGTCCTGGACGCTGATGTTCTCGCTGGCGTCCAGCAGGATGACCGCGACCTCCGCCTTCTCGACGGCGGCGGCGGTGCGCAGCGAGGCGTAGTAGTCCGCGCCCTGCTGGAGGTGGACCCGCTTGCGGATACCGGCCGTGTCGACGAACTTCCAGGTGACACCGCCCAGCTCGATCAGCTCGTCGACCGGGTCGCGGGTGGTGCCCGCGATCTCGTTGACGACCACGCGGTCCTCGCCGGCCACCTTGTTCAGGAGCGACGACTTGCCGACGTTCGGGCGGCCGATGAGCGCGATGCGGCGGGGGCCGCCCACCGCGACGCCGAAGGTCTGCGCGGGCGCCTCGGGCAGCGCCTCCAGGACGGCGTCCAGCATGTCGCCGGTGCCGCGGCCGTGCAGCGCCGAGACCGGGTGCGGCTCGCCGAGACCGAGCGACCAGAGGTACGAGGCGTCGGCCTCGCCGCTCAGGCCGTCGACCTTGTTGGCGCACAGGACGACGGGCTTGCCGGCCTTGCGCAGCAGCCGGACGACCGCCTCGTCGGTGTCGGTGGCGCCGACCTTGGCGTCGACGACGAAGACGACCGCGTCGGCCGCCTCGATGGCGAACTCGGCCTGCGCGGCGACGGACGCGTCGATGCCGAGGACGTCCTGCTCCCAGCCGCCGGTGTCGACGAGCTTGAAGCGGCGGCCCGCCCACTCGGCGTCGTAGGTGACGCGGTCGCGGGTGACGCCCGGCTTGTCCTCGACGACGGCCTCGCGGCGGCCGATGATGCGGTTCACCAGGGTCGACTTGCCGACGTTCGGCCGGCCGACGACGGCGAGGACCGGGAGCGGGCCGTGGCCCGCAGCCTCGATCGCGCCCTCGATGTCCTCTGCGTCGAAGCCCTCTTCCGCGGCGAGCTCCATGAACTCCGCGTACTCGGCATCGCCAAGCGCCCCGTGCTCGTGCTCCGAGCCGTCGGGCTGGATCTGGTCGTTCATGAAGTCCGTACCTCGTTCATCGTGGTGATCGGTGGAACCGCCCGTATCGGGAGATCCACTACTCAAGTGTCGCTCAGCGTCCCGTGAGACGCCTGGCGTTTTCCAGGTGCGCGGAGAGCTGCTTCTGGATGCGCACGGTCGCCTCGTCGAGCGCCTTGCGCGTACGCCGTCCGCTGCCGTCGCCCGCCTCGAAGGGGTCGCCGAAGACGACGTCGACCCGGCTGCGCAGCGGGGGCAGCTGCTTTATCAGCCGTCCGCGGCGATCGGTGCTGCCGAGGACGGCGACCGGCACGATCGGCGCCCCGCTGCGGACCGCGAAGTAGGAGAGCCCGGCGCGCAGCGAGGCGAAGTCCCCCTCGCCGCGGGTGCCCTCGGGGAAGATCCCGAGGACGCCGCCGTCGTCCAGGACGCCCAGCGCCCGGGTGATCGCGGTGCGGTCGGCGATCGCACGGTCCACCTTCACCTGCCCGATGGCGAGCAGGAAGGGGTCCAGCGGGCCGACGAACGCCTCTTTCTTGATCAGGAAGTGCGTGGGCCGGGGTGCCACGCCCATGACCATCGGGCCGTCGATCATGTGGGAGTGGTTGACGGCGAGGATCGCCGGACCGGTCGCCGGAACCCGCCAGGCTCCCAGGACGCGCGGCTTCCACAGCCCGTACATCAGGCCGACGCCGATACGGCGGCCGACGTCGGCCCGCCGGGCCGTCGGCGCTGTGTCAGCCGTGCTCCGGGCTTCGCTCACTTCGCGGCCCGCTTCTCCTCGACGAGGGTGACGACGCACTCGATGACCTGCTGGAGCGTGAGGTCGGAGGTGTCGACCTCGACCGCGTCGTCCGCCTTCGCGAGCGGGGAGGTCTTGCGGGTGGAGTCGGCGGTGTCCCGCTTGATGAGCGCCTCGCGGGTGGCGGTGACGTCGGCGCCCTTCAGCTCACCGCTGCGGCGGGCGGCGCGGGCCTCCGGCGAGGCGGTGAGGAAGATCTTGAGGTCGGCGTCGGGCAGCACGGTCGTGCCGATGTCCCGGCCCTCGACGACGATGCCCCGGCCGGCCGCCGAGGCGATCGAGCGCTGGAGCTCGGTGATCCGGGCGCGGACCTCGGGGACGGCGCTGACCGCGCTGACCTTCGAGGTGACCTCCTGGGTGCGGATGGGGCCCGCGACGTCCGTGCCGTCGACCGTGATGGCGGGCGCCGCCGGGTCCGTACCGGACACGATGTCGGGCTTGCCGGCCGCGTCCGCGACGGAGGAGGGGTCGGCGATGTCGATGCCGTTGTTCACCATCCACCAGGTGATCGCCCGGTACTGGGCGCCCGTGTCCAGGTAGCTCAGGCCGAGCTGTGCCGCGACGGCCTTCGAGGTGCTCGACTTGCCGGTGCCGGAGGGACCGTCGATGGCGACAATCACGGCCGGGGCGGTCCGGGCGTCGGTGGATTCCACGGGTGCGGACACCTTCCTGGTACGGGGTACTGGCTGGTTCGGGCACGAGCGCGCCCCGAACAAGGTTACTGGCTCCCCGGGCCCCGGCTTACGGGCCCCGCGGCGCCCCGGCCCGCGCCCCCACCGCGGTCCTCCGCCATCGTCTCCGCCATCGACTCCGTCACCGCCTCCATCAGCTTCTCCGTCGCGGCCGTCGTCACCGCCCCTGTCACCGTCCCCGTCATCGTCCCTGCGCCAGGTTCACGACGATCACCAGGACCAGGACCGCCACCAGGATCGTCAGACCCACGGCGAGCGGCCGTGCGGTGTCCGGCAGCCAGGTCGGCGCCTGCTGCGACGGCGGCCCGGTCCGGCCCTTTCGCCGCTTCTGCCGCGCGGGCTGCATCAGCTGCGTCTGTTGCGTCCGCCCCGCCGCGGCGGACGCGGCCGACGGGTCCGCCGCGGGCGGCGGGGTGTCGTTGAACACGTCGTGCCCCGTGACCGCGGCCCGCGCGCACCACGGGCAGGCGGGCAGATGGGAGCCGTGGCTGTGCCGCGGCCGGTCCGGGCAGACCCGGGCCAGACGGCGTTCCGCGTCGAGGGCGCGCAGCCAGTCCTGTGCCGGGGGCCTGGCGGCCGGGTCGGTGACACCGGGGCCGAAGGCGCGGCGGGCGAGGGCGAGCAGTGCGGGCGGCAGGACCGTCGGGTCGACGACACCGCGCGGGACGATCACACAGCCGGGTGCGGCGACGTAGGAGCGGCTGGCCGCGATGTTGTCCTTGACCGTCGTCTCGGACTCGCTGTCCCGCGGCACGCCTCCGAAGGGGTGGTTCCCGGCGGTCAGGAGCTGGTAGATCAGCACGGCGAGGGCGAAGTCGTCGCTCTGCCGGGTCGCGGGGCCGCCCGCCAGCCGTTCCGGGGCGGCGTAGTCGGCGGTCTGCATCAGGCAGGGGAACTCCTCGTGCGTCGCCGGGTCGGTGAAGGCGATGGAGTCGCAGTCGAGGAAGGTGACGAAGCCGTTGGCGTCGACCACCACGTTGTTGCTGGAGAAGTCGCCGACGACCAGACCCTCGTAGTGCATCCGGGCGGTCATGAAGGCGAGGTTCCAGCCGACGCCGAGCATGAACCGCCAGTCGGTGCGCTCCGGGAACAGCCGCAGCCGCTGGGCGCGGGTGAAGAGGCCGACGAGCTGGACGTGTCCCGGCTCGCCGAACCGGCGCATCGCGTAGCCGAGGAACTCCCCCTCGGTGCCCCGGGCCACCGCCGTGGGCCAGGCCAGTTCCGGCGGCTGGCCGGGGCCGATGGGGCGTCCGCCGAGCGGGGTCAGGGTCAGCATGCGTTCCAGGCGGCGTTCCTGCTCCGCGCCGGGCGGTTCGCGGTAGAGCTTGACCACGATCTGCTGGTGGTCGGCGACGGGGTAGACGGCCGCCTGCCCGCCTCCCTTGAGGGGCTGCGGGCCGAGCGTCACCCGCCGTCCGTCGAGGAGGACGCGCTGTCCGGTCGGGGCCGTCATCGGCCGGGTCCCGTCGCACACCGGCCGAGGTCCCGACGGCCGGGTTCCAACAGGCTGACGTCCCGACGATCGACGTCCGGACGGCCGGAGTCCCAACGGCCGGAGTCCGGACGGCCGGAGTCCCGACGGCCGGAGTAAAGACGGCTGGCGTCCCGACCGCCGCCCCGGCTCATGAGCCGCCCGCCCTGCCGGTGCCGCCCGTCCTGCCGGTCCCACCCGTCCTGGCGGTGCCGCCCGTCCTGACCGCCCGGAGCAGGGTCTTGTCGTCGGCGTTGAGGGCGGTCAGCCGGTCGGAGCGCAACAGCGCCGCCAGGTCGTCCTCGTCCCCCTCCGGGTCGTCGCCCGGTGTGTCCAGGGACCGCAGGACGGCCGAGGTGAAGGAGGCGTTCGGCACCGGCGGCCGGCCCCCGAGCGCGGCCTGGGCGAGCCCGTCGGTGGACAGGAGCACCCCGTCGACGCCCTCGTCGAGTACGCAGGCGGTGCTCAGCCGGTCGGCGGCCCCGGGCGAGGTGAGGAAGACGGTCTCGTTGCTGTACTCGCTGACGGCGGCGGGCCGCGGCAGCAGATGGAACTGCCGCTCCCCGTCACCGGTGCGTCCCGCCCGCAGGACGACGAAACCGTCGCCGACGGAGAGGTGGCCGAGCCAGGCGGGGGTGAGGACCACGACCGTGAGCGTGGTGGCGAAGTCGTACGCCGCCTCCCCCGCGCGGTGCAGGAACTCCTCGCAGACCTCGCGGAAGGCCTCCGTCAGCAGGCTGTGGACGGCCTCCCCGGGCGGGCAGCGCCGGGCGGCCCGGCGGGCGAAGTGCCCGGCGGCCAGCTCGACCGCCAGCCGGGCCCCCTCGTCGGACCGGCTGCGGCTGCCCGCCCCGTCCGCGACCGCCAGCACCGTGGCGTCACCCGCGTCGGCATGCCCCCAGGCGTCCTGGCACGGCGCCCCGCTCTGCCGGTGCCGGTACCCCTCGACGCTCAGCCCGTGCACCCGCCACCGCCCGCTCACGCCGCCACCCCGCTCGCGTCGCCCGTCCCCCGCGCGTCTCCCCGGCCGCTCATGCCCCCCATCCCGTTCATGCCTCCCAGGCCGGGCGCTGTGTCCTGAACTGGGCGAAGATCTTCTCGAAGACCTCGTCCCCGGCGCCGCGCTGCTCGGCGTTGGCGCTGGCCGACATCATCTGGAGCAGCTCGCGGAACGGGAAGCCGTGCAGCCGGGCGTTGAAGGCGGGCGCGAGGGCCTTGAGCACCTGCTCGCCCATGTCGGAGATGTCGCCGACCCCGATCGCGTACAAGCGGTACTTCCGGGCCTGCTGGTCGTCCGTGAGCATCGGTACGAGGCGCTGCCAGGCGGTGGTCCAGCGGCCGGTGCCGTCGGTGGGCAGGCCATCCGTGACCAGGCAGATCTGCGGGCGGTAGTACTGCAGTCCGCCCGCGCGCAGCTCGGCCTTGCGGTCGGCGACGATCCGTACGGCCAGTTCGAGGGCCTCGGTGAGCAGGGTGACCCCGGCGGCGGCCAGGACCGGCGCCTGGAACGCGTGCGCCGGCACGAAGGGGCTCACGGGGGCCTGCGGGGGCAGCGGCTGCGCCCCTCTCCAGGCGCACACGCCCTTTCCGCCGAAGGTGACGACGGCGACCTCGACGCTGTAGCTGAGGCTCACGTCGTCGTGGAGTTCACGGGTCCAGGAGTGCAGCGCGTCGTTGAGGGTCCGGATGGGCGGGCCCGTCATGGAGCTGGAGGTGTCGAGGCAGAGCACCAGCGGAAGGCGCTGTGCGTTGTTCTCGAACTCGATGTCCGCGTACGACGCCGGGAGCGTCCGGGGCTGCCGTTCGTTGCGCATGGTCTCTCCGCGGGGCAGTGGGTCGGGCGGTTCGGGCGGTCAGTCGTGCTCGTCCGTGGCCGGCGGCCGGTGGTGGCACGGGAGGGCGAGCAGGACGTCCGCGGGTCCGCAGGCCTCGGGGTCGGCCCGCGCGGGGTCCGTCACGTCGACCGGGGCGCCGGGGGCGGGCGGTGGCGTACCGGAGTCGGTCCACTCGGCGCGGCGCAGGCAGTGGTCCAGCTCGACGTACCCCTGCGGGTGCAGTCCGGTGCGTACGGTGGCCGTCCGGCGCGGCGGGTCGGCCTCGCGGTGCCGGTCCCGGTGCCGGCGCAGGAGCGGCAGGGGGCGGGGCGCGCCGCGGTGGCGGGGGCCCCGGGCGGGGTCGGGTCCGTCCGCGGCGGGGCTCACGCGGGTGCGGTGCACGGCGAGGACGAGCAGGGCGAGCAGCAGGGCGAGGGCGGTGGCCGCGCCGACGGCGAGCCACACCAGTGTGCGTTTCTCCCCGGCCGCGGCGGTCACGGAATGCACGGCGGCCACGTCGGAAGACATCGACAGCATGATTCCGCGACGCATGGCACCCCCGTCCGCCATCCCGTTCTGCACCCGGCTCGGGATCGGGAAAGCACATCGCATATTAGAGGCGAATACCGGCCCGCCGGATAGCCGTCGGGACTTTTCATGTCCGTCCTGGTAACCCCTTTTCCTAGAGGCGGAACACCTCCTGGCACCTGGTGAACATCTGCCGCGCGTGTTCCGCCCAGTCACCGGCCAGCTGCTCGAAGTCGTGCGCGGTCATCCGGCTGGTGAGCGGCAGGACGCAGACTCCGGCGAGGCAGGGGCGGGGGCCGCGGACGTCCCAGACGGAGAGCATGGGGATCAGCTGTTCGGTATTCCACGCATTCGCCGCGGCGGCGGCCGGAGCCAACTGGTCCTCCCGTAGGACATGACCGTCCGTCATGAAGGCGACGAGCAGTTTTCTGGTGGTCATGAAACGAATGGTGACCACGCCGCCCGTTTCGGGGACGGCGAATTCCAGAGTGACGGAAGTGGAATCCGAGACGGCCGGTCCGGCGTTGCTGCGGCCGGCCCAGTTCTCGACCAGCCGCCGCCAGTGGGTGCCCACTTCGGGGAGGGGTCCGAAGGCGCCGTCAGCGGGCGCCACGGCGGGCCGCCTCCCGGACCATGGCGCCGGTCAGCCCGGCGTCGAGCAGTGCCTGCGCGTGCAGCAGCAGGCAGGACGGGACGCTCGGGGTGAGGCCGCGGTCCCGGCCCGGTCCTCCCGGCCCGACACGGGCGGCGAGGTCCTTGACGCGGTCCCGGACGGCCTCGGCGACGGCGGGCGGTGGCCAGTCGGCGGCGTCGCCCACCCCGGTGAGGAACTCGTCCAGCAGCGCGTCCAGGCCGGGCCGCTCCCCGGGCTGCCGGGCGAAGCAGCGGGTGAGGGTGGCGTGCAGTGCGCCGGGTACGCCGTCCAGTTCGGGTGAGCCGTCGACGACCCGGTAGATCACGTCGGCGGCGTCCCCGAAGGGCGGGTGGCCGGTCGCCGCGTAGACGAGCACGCCCGCCAGCGAGAAGACGTCGCTCGGCGGGCCGACCGGCCGGGCCATCAGCTGCTCGGGCGACATGTAGTGCGGGGTGCCCATGGCGATGCCGGGCCGGGTGAGCTTGGGCGCGCCGGACAGCAGGGAGATCCCGAAGTCGATGACGCGGGGTCCGTCGGCGGCCAGCAGGACGTTGGCGGGCTTGAGGTCCCGGTGCACGAGCCGGCCCGCGTGGACGGCCTTCAGCGCCTCGACCAGGCCCGCGCCCAGGACCCGTACCTGGGTCTCGGTGAAGGGGCCCGCGGCGCGGACGGCCTCGGAGAGGGCAGGACCGGGTACGTAGACGGTGGCCAGCCAGGGCGGGTCACCCTCGGGGTCCGCGTCGACGACGGCCGCGGTGAAGGCGCCGCCGACGGCCCGCGCGGCCGTCACCTCCCGCGCGAACCGCTGCCGGAACTCCGGGTCGGCCGCGTACTCCGGCCGCACCACCTTGACGGCGACGGCCCGCCCGCCGGGTGACCGGGCGAGATACACCCACCCCATGCCACCCGATCCGAGCCGCCCCACGATGCGATAGGCCCCCACCCGCAGGGGATCGCTGACCGGCGTCCGCACACGGCCCACCTCATTCGCGCGGAGTTACGCGGAGACTCGCGGAAATTCGCGGAGACCCGCAGAGATACCGAGTCTGCCCCGAACCTCCCCACCGCGAAGCCCCACCGCCCCACATCTACGGCCGAACCACGCACCCGCCCCGGCACGCTCTCCTACTGCCGGACCGTCCAGCCCCGCTCCCGCAGCGCCGCGGTCAGCACCGCCGCCGCCGACGGCTGCACCGACAGCTCGATCAGGCCCACCTGCTGACCGGTGGCGTGCTCGATGCGGACGTCCTCGATGTTGACGCCCGCGCGGTCCGCGTCGGCGAAGATGCGGGCCAGCTGGCCCGGCTGGTCGTCGATGAGGACGACGACGCTCTCGTACGTGGCGGGAGCCGTGCCGTGCTTGCCGGGGACACGGACCTGGCCGGCGTTGCCGCGGCGCAGGACGTCCTGGATGCCGTCGGTGCCGGCGCGGCGCTTGGCCTCGTCGGAGGACTGGAGGGCACGCAGGGCCTGCACGGTCTCGTCCAGGTCGGCGGAGACGTCCGCGAGGAGGTCGGCGACCGGACCCGGGTTCGCGGACAGGATGTCGATCCACATCCGCGGGTCGGACGCGGCGATCCGGGTCACGTCACGGATGCCCTGACCGCACAGGCGTACGGCGGCCTCCTCGGCGTTCTCCAGCCGCGCGGCGACCATGCTGGACACCAGGTGGGGCATGTGGGAGACGAGCGCGACCGCACGGTCGTGGGCGTCCGCGTCCATCACCACCGGGACGGCCCGGCAGAACGAGACGAGCTCCAGCGCGAGGTTGAGCACCTCGGTGTCGGTCTCCCGGGTAGGCGTCAGCACCCAGGGCCGCCCCTCGAAGAGGTCGGCCGTGGCGGCCAGCGGGCCCGACTTCTCCCGGCCCGCCATGGGGTGCGAGCCGATGTACGCGGACAGGTCGAGCCCCAGCGCCTCCAGTTCCCGGCGCGGCCCGCCCTTGACGCTGGCCACGTCGAGGTAGGCGCGCGCGACCCCGCCCCGCATCGCGTCGGCGAGCGCCCCGGCCACATGGGCCGGCGGCGCCGCGATGATCGCGAGGTCGACGGGGCCCGCGGGCTCCTCGTCCGTGCCGGCGCCGAGCGCCGCCGCGGTCCGGGCCTGCCCCGGGTCGTGGTCGGCGAGGTGGACGACGACGCCCCGCCCGGTCAGGGCCAGCGCGGCCGACGTCCCGATGAGGCCGGTGCCGATGACGAGTGCGGTTCTCACTGGGCGATGTCCTTGCGCAGCGCGCCCGCGGAGCCCAGGTAGACATGCGCGATCTCGGCACGCGGCAGGTCGGACTCGATGTGCGCGAGAACCCGTACGACCCGGGGCATCGCGCCTTCGATGTCCAGCTCCTGCGCGCAGATCAGCGGCACGTCGACGATGCCGAGCTTGCGCGCCGCGGCCGCCGGGAAGTCGCAGTGCAGGTCGGGGGTCGCCGTGAACCAGATACTGATCAGCTCGTCGGCGGTCAGCCCGTTCCGCTCCAGGATGGCGGTGAGCAGCTCGCTGACCTGCTCATCCATGTGACCGGCTTCGTCCCGCTCCAGCTGGACGGCGCCCCGGACCGCTCGTACCGCCACGGTGACACTCCTCGTTGATGTACGGATCGGCTCTGCTGCCTGCAGCCTAGTCAGCCCTCGGCGGGCCGACGCGAGGCGCCCGGCTGCCGAGACGGCCGCCCCTGTTTCGCTTCTCGCTCTCCAATCTCCGCCAAGTGGCTCCTGTACGCCTCTGGACGCGGGAGCCACGGTCCGCTTGCATGGTGAGGCTGTCCGCGCCACGCCTCGGGGGAGGCACGATGAAGCGTTCCGGACCACTTTTCACGCTCCTCGCGGGACTGCTGCTCGCCCTGTTCATGCTGTCGCTCAACGCGACGACGGGGACGCGCAGCAAGACGACCGGGAGCGACTCGGCCGCCGACGCCGTGTCGGCGAGCCCGGCACCCGCGGTGACGGCCACGGTCACGCCGGGCAAGCGGTCGCCGTCGCCCGGCCCGTCGAAGCCGAAGCCCAGGTCCACCGCGCCGGACGCCGACTACGCGGGCCGCACGGACGACGACTCCTCCGCGGTCGCGGTGACACTGCGCGACGGCAGGGCGGTCGCGTACTTCTGCGACGGCCGGGACCAGGAGTCGTGGCTGAAGGGTGACGTCGAGGCGGACGGCAGCATGCGCCTCACGAACGAGAAGAACAAGGCCCAGGTCCTCACCGGCAAGCTGGCGGGCAAGCGGATCACCGGCACGGTCGACATGGGCCGGCGGGAGTACGGCTTCACGGCCGACAAGTCCCTGAAGCCCAACGCGCTGTACCGCGCCACCGACACCGTGGCCGACACCGAGATCGACGGCGGCTGGGTCCTGCTGCAGGACGACAGCCAGGTCGGCATCCTGAAGCGGGACGGCAAGGCGAGCCCCGCGCCCCGTATCGACCCGGAGACCGGCACGGTGACGGTCGACGGAGAGCAGCTCACCGCCCGCCCCGTGACCCCTTGAGCCCGTGCCCCTTTGATCCCGTGACTCCCTGAGCCCGTGATCCCTTGACCTCTTGATCCCCGGGCTCCGCCCCTCGCTCTTCGCCCGCCCTCCACTCCTCGTTCCACCCTCCGCTCCGCCCCATGACCGCGAGATCGCGTGACCGCTGGGAGCCGACCATGACAGTGGACCCGAACGCCCCGACCCAGGGTTTCCCCGCACCCGAACCGGCCCGCCGGGGCCCGGGAGCCGCCCGCTATCTCGTACCCGCCCTGGTCGCGGGTGCCGTCGCGGTCGGCCTCGGCGCCTACGGAAACGTGCACGACCCGGAGGGCACCGCCTTCAACCTCGCGGGCTTCAGCAGCACGAGCGCGGTGAAGTCCTGGCTGGCCACGGTCGCGGTGGGCTTCGCGCTCGTCCAGCTCGTCTCGGCACTCATGCTGTACGGGCGGCTGCCGGGCCCGAGCTGGTCGGGAGTACTGCACCGCTGGTCGGGCCGGATCGCTTTCCTGGTCGCGGTGCCGGTGGCGGTGCACTGTCTGTACGCGCTGGGCTATCAGACGTACGAGCCGCGCGTCCTGTGGCACTCGCTCCTGGGCTGCTTCTTCTTCGGTGCCTTCAGCGCCAAGATGCTGCTGCTGCGCACCGAGCGACTGCCCGGCTGGCTGCTGCCCTTCGTCGGCGGGCTCGTCTTCTCCGCCCTCACCGTGATCTGGCTGACCTCCGCCCTCTGGTTCTTCCGCACCTTCGGAGTGACGACATGACCCGTCCCTCGACACGGCGCACGGTCCTCGCGACCGGCGCGGCAAGCACGGCGAGCGCGCTGCTCGTGGGCTGCAGCAAGTACGGCGACGAGAACGGCGGGGGCGACACGGAGGAAGCACCCTCCGCGGCCCCCTCGGGCACCGCCGGCGGCGCGGCGCCCGGCGGTGGCGGCAAGGAACTCACCAAGACCGCCGACGTGCCGGTCGGCGGCGGAAAGATCCTCAAGGACGAGAAGGTGGTCGTCACCCAGCCGGAGAAGGGCGGCTTCAAGGCCTTCTCGGCGGTCTGCACCCACCAGGGCTGCGTCGTCGCCAACGTCTCGGACGGCACGATCAACTGCACCTGCCACGGCAGCAAGTTCCGGATCGCCGACGGCTCGGTGGCCGGCGGCCCGGCTCCGAAGCCGCTTCCCGCGAGGCGGATCACGGTAGAGGGGGACTCGATCAGCCTCGCCTGATCCGCAGCCCGATCCGCAGCCCGATCCACAGGCCCGATCCGCAGCGGCGATCCGCAGGGGCGAGGGAGGCGGCTCAGGCGTCCCAGAGCGCGCCCAGCGCCACCAGGTCACCCTGGTGCTCGATCCTGTCGGCCCACTCCGTGGGCCACGCGTCGGCGCCGAGGTACGCCCCCGCGAAGGCCCCGGCCAGACACGCGATCGAGTCCGAGTCCCCCGAGGTGCAGGCGGCCCGGCGCAGGGCCGTCACCGGCTCGTCCACGAAGAGCAGAAAACTCAGCAGGCCGGTCGCCAGGGCCTCCTCGGCGACCCACCCGGCGCCGGTGGCCAGGCAGGGGTCCGTCTCGGGCGACGGCGACCGCAGGGCCTCCCGAACCCGCTCCAGAGCCTCCAGGCACTCGTCCCAGCCCCGCGCGATGAAGTGGGTGGGCGTCGGATCCTGGGCACGGGTCCACAGGTCACCGAGCCAGCGCTCGTGATAGCGCGTCCGGTTCTCGTACGCGTACGAGCGGAGCAGTCCGACCAGGCCGGTCGGTTCGGCGCCCTGCGCGAGCAGCCGTATCGCGTGCGCGGTGAGGTCGGCGGCGGCCAGCGCCGTCGGATGGCCGTGGGTGAGGGCGGCCTGCAACTGGGCGGCGCCCGCGCGCTGTTCGTCACTGAGGCCGGGGGCGAGGCCGACGGGGGCCACCCGCATGTTGGCACCGCACCCCTTGGACCCCACCTGGCTGGCGTCCTGCCAGGGCCGGCCTTCGCGCTCCAGCAGTTCACAGGCCGTGAGGCAGGTGTTGCCCGGCGCTCGGTTGTTCTCCGGTGACCGGTTCCAGGCGATGAACTCCTTGCGCACCGACTCCGCCAGCTCCCGTGGACCGAGCAGCCCTCTGTCCATCGCGGCACGCAGCGCCCGCGCCACCGCCAGCGTCATCTGCGTGTCATCGGTGATCCACGCGGGATCCGGCAGCTCCAGCTCCCGCCAGGGCCCGTACGCGGCGAGGATCGACGGCACGTCCTTGAACTCGGTCGGGTAGCCGAGCGCGTCCCCGAGGGCGAGCCCCACCAACGCCCCGGTGGCGGCCTGCTTCCTGACGGTCGTGGTCATGAGGACGGTCCTTTCGAAGACGCAGACGAAGACGAGGGGGAGGCCGGAGGAGAAGGCGAAGGGGAGGCCGGAGGAGAGGGCGAAGGGGAGGCCGGCGGAGAGGGGGAAGTGGCCGGCGGGGGCGCCCCGGCCGCAGCCCGCAGCAGCGGCGGATGCAGCGCCGTCGCACCCCCCGCCCGATACAGCGCGGCAGGCTTCCCCCGCCCCCCGGTCAGCCGCGCCGCCCCCGGCACCGGTTCGACGAACCCGGGCGTGGCAAGGACCTTGCGCCGGAAGTTCGGGCGGTCGAGCACAGCCCCCCACACCGTCTCGTAGACCTGCTGCAGCTCCCCCAGCGTGAACTCCGGCGGGCAGAACGCGGTGGCGAGGCAGGTGTACTCCAGCTTCGCGCCGATCCGTTCCCTGGCGTCGGCGAGGATCCTTTCGTGGTCGAAGGCGAGCGGCCCGAGTCCGTCGTACGGCAGCCAGTGCGCGCCGGCCGCGTCGCCGCCGCCGCGTGGCTCGGGAGCGTCCGGCAGCAGCGCTGCGTACGCCACGGAGACCACCCGCATCCGGGGGTCGCGGTCCGGCTCGCTGTACGTGCGCAGTTGTTCCAGGTGCAGCCCGGAGACGTCCGCCAGACCGGTCTCCTCGGCGAGTTCGCGCCGGGCGGCCGTCCCGGCGGACTCCTTCGGCAGCACGAACCCGCCGGGCAGCGCCCGGCATCCCGCGTACGGCTCCTGGCCGCGCTCGATCAGCAGCACCTGGAGCGCGCCCGCCCGGACCGTGAACACCGCGAGATCGACGGTGACGGCGAAGGGCTCGAAGGCGTGCTTGTCGTAGCCCTCCATGCCCCCTCCTCGTGTGGCCTCGGCGGCCGTCTGAGCACCGTGCCGGGCGAGGGCCGGCGGACCGGGACCACCCCCGTGGGCCCTGCTCCACCGGTCGCGCCCGGCACGGGCGTTTCCTTAATGGTCAGCACGACTATAAATTGCGGACCGCGTGCCCACAAGCCCCCGAACGTGGACCGGCCGGCCCCGGGAGGACCCGGAACCGGCCGATGCCGTACGACGAGAGCAGCGAGGAGCTGCGCGGGCGGAGAGGAGCGCAGGTGCCTAGAGGCCGACTTCCTGCATCAGCATCCCGACCTCGGTGTTGGACAGCCGTCGCAGCCAGCCCGACTTCTGGTCGCCGAGGGCGATCGGTCCGAAGGACACCCGTACGAGCTTGTCGACCGGGAAGCCGGCCTCGGCGAGCATGCGCCGCACGATGTGCTTGCGGCCCTCGTGCAGCGTCACCTCGACCATGTAGTTCTTGCCGGTCTGCTCGACGACCCTGAAGTGGTCCGCCTTCGCGTACCCGTCCTCCAGCTGGATGCCGTCCTTGAGCTGCTTGCCCAGGTCGCGCGGGATCGGGCCCACGATGTGCGCGAGGTAGACCTTCTTCACGCCGTACTTGGGGTGGGTCAGGCGGTGCGCCAGCTCACCGTGGTTGGTGAGCAGGATGAGGCCCTCGGTCTCGGTGTCGAGCCGACCCACGTGGAAGAGCCGCGTCTCGCGGTTCGTCACGTAGTCGCCGAGGCACTGCCGGCCCTCGTTGTCCTCCATGGTGGACACGACGCCGGCGGGCTTGTTGAGCACGAAGAACTGGTACGACTGCGTGGCGACCGTCAGCCCGTCGACCTTGATCTCGTCCTTCTCGGGGTCGACGCGCAGGCCCTGCTCAAGGACGATCTCGCCGTTGACCTCGACACGGGCCTGCTCCACCAGCTCCTCGCAGGAGCGGCGCGAGCCGTAGCCGGCGCGCGCGAGCACCTTCTGCAGGCGCTCACCCTCCTGCTCGGCGCCCGGGAAGGTCTTGGGCGTCCTTACCTCGGGCCGGCCGGCGTACCGGTCCCTGTTGCGCTCCTCGGTCCGCGTCTCGTACTCACGCGAGCGCGCGTTCTCCGTACGGCCGCCGCGCTGCTGGCCCTGCTTGGGGCCGCCCTTGGCACCGCCGCGGGCCGCGTTGCCGCGCCCCGACTTGGCGCCGTCACGGGTGGCGCCGGGGCCCACGTCGTAGCGGCGCTCCTCGGGGCGGGGCTTGCTGGGACGCTTCGGCCTGTCGTCCGAGCCTCCCGCGCCACCCTGCTGGGAGCCGCCGCCCGCGGGCCCCCGGGAGCTGAATCCGCTGCCGGAGGTACGGGGGCCACCGCCGCCGGAGCCACGGGAGCCTCCGCCACCGGACCCGCGGGGGCCACCGCCGCCGCCACCGGACCCGCGGGGGTTACCGCTCCCGCCGGTCCCGCGGGGGTTGCCGCGCCCGCCGCTGTTCCTGCCGCTGCCACTGCCACTGCTTCGCATCAAAGTTCCGTCGTCGTCGTGTCGTCTGCATCTGCGTCCGGCGCATCCGGATCGAACGACGGGACCCCTTCCAGCGTCTCTGCTTCGATCGCGTCCGCCTCCGGAAGGAAGGGCGCGAGCTCCGGGAGCTCGTACAGGCCGCGCAGGCCCATTCGCTCCAGGAAGTAGTTCGTCGTCCTGTACAGGATCGCACCTGTTTCGGGTTCCGCGCCCGCCTCCTGGACCAGACCCCTCTGGAGGAGGGTGCGCATCACGCCGTCACAGTTCACTCCGCGGACCGCCGAGACCCTCGATCTGCTGACCGGCTGCCGGTACGCGACCACGGCGAGGGTCTCCAGCGCCGCCTGGGTGAGACGGGCGTGCTGCCCGTCCAGGACGAAGCGCTCGACGGCCGCCGCGTACTGCGGGCGGCTGTAGAACCGCCAGCCGCCGGCGACGATCCGCAGCTCGAAGCCGCGTCGTTGCAGGCTGTACTCGTCGGCCAGCGCGCGCAGCGCGTCCGCGACCTGCCGCCTGGGCCGCTCCAGGATCTTCGCGAGGTGCTCCTCGGTGGCGGGCTCGTCCACGACCATGAGCACGGCCTCCAGCGCGGGCCGGAGGTCGAGATCCGCGACGCCGCGAGCCCCTTCGGGGGCTCCGGTGGTGTCCTCGCTCACACCTTCACACCTTCTTCTCCCTGACCGGATCCGGGACAGGATCCGGTGGCCGGTCGAACTCGTCCGTCACCGTCGGCTGCGCATCCCCCTCCCCGCCCGTCCAGCGCACCACCAGGTCCCCCAGAGCCTCCTCCTGGTCCAGGGAGACCGCCTTCTCCCGATAGAGCTCCAGAAGGGCCAGGAAACGCGCCACGACGGTGAGGGTGTCGTCGACGTCCTCGACGAGCGAGCGGAAACTGGCCTCGCCGAGTTCCCGCAGCCGCGCCACCACGAGCGCTGCCTGCTCCTGCACGCTCACGAGCGGCGCGTGGATGTGGTCGACGTACACCTGGGGCTTGGCCCGGGGCTGCATCGCCTTCACGGCGAGCCTGGCGAATCCTTCCGCCCCGATGCTGATGACCACTTCGGGCAGCAGCTCGGCGTGGTGCGCCTCAAGTCCGACGGTACGGGGGTAGCGGCGCGCCTCCTCGTCGAGGCGGCGGTTGAAGATGTCGGCGATCTGTTTGTACGCCCGGTACTGCAGCAGCCGGGCGAAGAGCAGGTCGCGGGCTTCCAGCAGGGCCAGGTCGCCCTCGTCCTCGACCTCGGCGGAGGGCAGCAGCCGGGCGGCCTTCAGATCGAGCAGGGTCGCCGCGACGACCAGGAACTCGGTGGTCTGGTCGAGGTCCCAGTCCGGCCCCATGGCCCGGATGTGCGCCATGAACTCATCGGTGACCTTGGACAACGCGACTTCGGTGATATCCATCTTGTGCTTGGAGATCAACTGAAGCAGCAGATCGAACGGCCCTTCGAAGTTGACCAGCCGAACCTTGAAGACCCCGTCGTCCGACTCGGGATCGCCCTCGGGCTCGGCCACGGCCGGGCTCTCCGCCGCAGGCGGTTCAGCAGGGGGCGCACCCCCGGGCCCCCGCCCCAGCACGCGCCGCCGCCCGCCGGAGGCGGAGGCAGCGGGAGGAGGGCCGTCGTTCGAGGTCATAGCCGTCGCAGGCTACCGCTACCGTCCACGCAACCGTCGTACGAGAATGCTCGCGTCGCCCCGCGATTCGAGATCCGCGAGGACCACCGCGACGGCCTCCCGCACGATCCGCCCGCGGTCGACCGCGAGCCCGTGCTCCCCGCGGAGCACCAGCCGGGCGTGTTCGAGGTCCATGAGCTCCTCGGCGGACACGTACACGGTGATCTTCTCGTCGTGCCGCTCGCGCCCGCTGGGCCGTCGCCCGGAGCCCCGCCCGCGCTTGCGGGACTGGCCCTGCGGCTGGACCCCGGCAGCACCTTCCGGCGGCGCCGGACGCCGCCCGGAACGGTCCGCCGTGGCGGCGCCCCGGCTCCGGGACTCCCCGTCGGCGGAGTCGGCGTCGGCCGCGACATGTTCGTCGCCCTCGCCGTCACCGCCCCGCACGGGCACCGACTGCGGCCCGTCCTCCCCGGCCGCTGCGTCGCTCTCGCCCGCCGGAGCGGGCACCCGCGCCTCGCCGTTGGCCGGACGGCGCGGGCTGGAGGACTGAAGCGCCATCCCCCCGGTCGTACGGAACAGTTCGTCGGCCCCCGGCAGACTCACTCGGCGTGACACCGGGCGAGCACCTCCCTGGCGAGCTGACGGTAGGCGGCGGCGCCGACGGAGTTCGAGGCGTACGTCGTGATCGGCTCACCGGCGACCGTGGTCTCCGGGAAGCGGACGGTCCGGCCGATCACCGTGTGGTAGACGTGATCGTCGAACGCCTCGACCACGCGCGCGAGCACCTCACGGCTGTGCACCGTCCGCGAGTCGTACATCGTGGCGAGGATGCCGTCGAGCTCCAGCTCGGGGTTGAGCCGCTCCTGGACCTTCTCGATGGTCTCGGTGAGCAGCGCGACCCCGCGCAGCGCGAAGAACTCGCACTCCAGAGGCACTATCACCTTGTGGGCGGCCGTCAGCGCGTTCACGGTGAGCAGGCCCAGCGAGGGCTGACAGTCGATCACGATGTAGTCGTAGTCGGCCATCAGCGGCTTCAGGGCGCGCTGCAGCGTGGACTCGCGGGCGACCTCGCTCACCAGCTGGACCTCGGCGGCGGACAGGTCGATGTTGCTGGGCAGCAGGTCCATGTTCGGGACCGCGGTCTTCAGGAGCACCTCGTCGGCCGCCATGCCCCGCTCCATGAGCAGGTTGTAGACCGTGAGGTCGAGCTCCATCGGGTTGACTCCGAGCCCCACGGACAGCGCGCCCTGCGGGTCGAAGTCGACGAGCAGGACCCGGCGTCCGTACTCCGCGAGGGCGGCACCCAGGTTGATGGTCGACGTCGTCTTGCCCACGCCGCCCTTCTGGTTGCACATCGCGATGATCTTCGCGGGGCCGTGGTCGGTCAGCGGGCCCGGGATCGGGAAGTACGGCAGCGGGCGACCGGTCGGGCCGATGCGCTCGCGCCGCTGGCGCGCCGCGTCGGGCGCGAGCGTGGCCGCGTACTCCGGATCGGGCTCGTACTCGGCGTCGGGGTCGTAGAAATGCCCCTCGGGCAGGTCGTCGTAGTCGGCGAAGTGGGTGCGGTTCTCGCCACTTCCGTTGCCGGCCATGGCGTTCACGTGATGGCCATCCATGCTCTGGTGTGCTGTCTGAGTCGTCTTCGGACTCTGGTGGGCTGCGAAGGTGCGCACCGCAACGGAGCCGACAGCTTCGAGCCCCGTTGGCCTTGAGCCCTGCGCAGGCATTCCTGGTTGACCACCCCCGGGAGTAAATGTCGACTCATTCACAAGTCGTCTTACCTCCTTGGTGACCAGGAAACTTCTCGATAGGTCAGCGTGGCACCATGCCGACGGTTGGCGACTCTATGGCGTGTCACCGCTCCGCAGCAACACAATCCGCCGGACCCGGCCCGATGTGTCGGCAACGGAACATCCCTCTGTCAAGGGCGTAAGGGCGTCGCACGGCAGGTTCCAGGGGTGTGCGAAACGGTTCAAGGGTTACGTTCGAGGCGAGTTGAACGAGTCTCGCAAAGTGACCCGACACACATCCGGCCGGGCCTCGTTGAACAAGGTCCGGCCGTACGTGCGAGGTTGACGACCTCTGTTGACGAATCGCCTTTTGCCGACGGAGAAGTCGGCGTGGAACCGGGACGAACCCGCCCGGAAGGTCAGCCGCGAGGACGGCCGGAGGGTCAGCCGAGCAGGCTCTCCAACTCGGCGTGCTCCAGGCCGTGGGCCTCCGCGACCTCACGGTAGACGACCTTGCCGTCATGCGTGTTGAGGCCCCGGGCGAGCGCGGGATCCCGGCGCAGCGCCTCGACCCAGCCGCGGTTCGCGAGTTCCACGATGTACGGAAGCGTGGCGTTGGTGAGCGCGTACGTCGAGGTGTTGGGCACCGCGCCCGGCATGTTGGCGACGCAGTAGAAGACCGAGTTGTGGACCGGGAAGGTCGGCTCGGCGTGGGTGGTCGGACGCGAGTCCTCGAAGCAGCCGCCCTGGTCGATGGCGATGTCGACAAGGACACTTCCGGGCTTCATCCGGGACACGAGCTCGTTGGTGACCAGCTTCGGGGCCTTCGCGCCGGGGATGAGCACGGCGCCGATGACGAGGTCCGCTTCGAGGCAGGCCTTCTCCAGCTCGAAGGCGTTCGAGACGACGGTCTGGATCTTCGTGCCGAAGATCTTGTCGGCTTCCTTGAGCTTGTTGATGTCGCGGTCGAGCAGGGTCACGTGGAAGCCCATGCCGATGGCGATCTGCGCCGCGTTCCAGCCGGAGACGCCGCCGCCGATGACCACGGCGCGGGCGGCCAGCACGCCCGGGACACCGCCGGGCAGGACGCCTCGGCCGCCGTTGGCGCGCATCAGGTGGTAGGCGCCGACCTGCGGGGCGAGGCGGCCGGCGACCTCGGACATCGGGGCGAGCAGCGGCAGCGCGCGGCTGGGCAGCTCGACCGTTTCGTATGCGATCGCCGTGGTGCCGGACTCCAGGAGCGCGTCCGTGCACTCCTTGGACGCGGCCAGGTGCAGGTAGGTGAAGAGCGTCTGGTCCTTGCGGAGGCGGTGGTACTCCTCGGCGATGGGCTCCTTGACCTTCAGCAGGAGGTCGGCGGCGGCCCAGACCTCGTCGGCGGTGGCGACGATCCGCGCGCCGGCGGCGACGAACTCGTCGTCCGTGATCGAGGAGCCGACACCGGCGTTCCGCTCGATCAGGACCTGGTGGCCGTGGCGCACCAGCTCGTGCACACCGGCGGGGGTGATGGCCACCCGGAACTCGTTGTTCTTGACCTCGCGGGGGATGCCGACCTTCACGTCGATCACGGTTCCTTGGCTCAGAAGGGATGCAGCAGGGATCTGGGCCAGGCAGCGCAAGACATGACGATGCCTGACATACCCGGATGCACGGGAGCACACCGGGGAACACCACGAAAAGACGCGGCGGAGCCAGTCTAATGAAGGGATTCTCTCTGTCTAGCCTTTCAATGCATCAATCTTCTTCGGCTGCGCTACGGATTTCGCAGGCGTTGCGGTCTTGTTCCCTGGTTGATGCGCTCTCCGGGAGCTCATCGCCCAGCATTCGTTCGGCGGCGGTGCGGTGCAGCCGGGCCGCCGTGGGGTCGCCCAGCCGGTCGAGCGTGTCGGCCAGCCGCAGCTGCAGCGCGGCCTGCAGCCGGACGTCGTCGGCGCGGCGCGCCCACTCGACCGCCTCCTGGCAGGTGGCGAGGGATTCCTCGGGCCGGCCCGCGTACTCCTGCACCCGTGCCATCTCGCTCAACGCCCGTGCCTGGCCCGCCACATCGCCGGTCCTGCGGTGTCCGGTGACCGCGGAGCGCCAGTTGCGCAGGGCCTCGCCGTAGCGGCCCGCGTAGGTGTGCACGGTGGCGATCCGGCCGTGCAGTCTGGCCGCGTCGGCGCGCTCGTCGCGGGCGAGGCGCTGGGCGAGCGCGCGCCCGTACCAGTCGGCGGCCCGGTCGTAGTCGCCGAGCTCCTGGTGGGCGCCGCCTACGGATTCCATCGCGCGGCCGGTCGCGTAGGGGTCGTTCGCCTCGCGTCCGGCGTCCAGGGCGGCCCGGTAGCGGGCCAGCGCGTCCGTCGTACGGCCGGTCTGGGCGTCGAGGTCGGCGAGGTTCAGCAGCGCCGCGGCCTTCTCACGGGGCAGGTTCCGGCGTTCGGCGACATCCAGGACGAGCCGGTGGATGCCGTACAGCTCGGGCGCCGCGGCCTGCGTACCGACATGGGCGACCAGCGCTCTGACCAGGGCGGCCATCAGCCGGCGGGCCAGGGTGTCCAGCTCGCCGTCACGGACCGCGAGGCGGGCGGCGGCCAGCAGCGCGGGCTGCCGGATGCGCAGCCAGTCGGCGGCGGCGCGCGGGTTCGGGAAGCGCAGCGCGCGGGGCATTCCGGCGAGCTTCTCGCGGGCCGGCGAGCTGTCGGTCTCGGTGATCGCCCGGCAGGACACCAGGAGCCGTACGGTCCGCTCCAGCATGCGGGCGCGGGCCAGCTGCAGCTCGGCGGCGCGGTCCTCGGTCTCGGTGAGCGAGCGCAGCAGCGGCAGCAGGCAGCCGGGCACCTCGTACTGGGGCAGCGGCGACTCCACGGCCCGTACGAGACCCAGTTCGGTGAAGTCGTCCAGGGTGGTGCGGGCGGCGCCGACCGAGCAGCCGGCGAGCGCGGACGCGGTGTGCGGGTCGACGAGACCGGCGGGGGCGAGCGACAGGAGGCGCAGTATCCGCGCGGCGGCCGACGGCAGGGCCGCGTAGGTGAGCCGGAAGACCCGTTCGAGGACCGGGCCGTCGTCACCGTCGGTGTGCAGCTGTTTGGTGAGATCGGCGACGGCGGACTTGGGCCGGTGGGCGAGCCAGGCCCCGGCGAGGACGAGCGCGGCGGGCTGGGCCGCGCAGATCTCGACGAGCCCTTCGGCGGCGCGCGGGTCCACGGTGATGCGTACGGAGCCGGTGAACCGGTCCAGGAGTTCGAGGGCGGACTTGGTGTCCATACCGCCGAGGGTGCAGGGGCGGACGTCCGAGATCCCGGTCAGGGGCCCGCCGGAGACGGCGACGACGAGGCAGTCGGGGGTCTCCGGCAGGAGCGCGTCGACCTGCTGCGCGTCGGCCGCGTCGTCGAGCAGGAGCACGGTCCTGCGGGTCGCGAGCGCCTCGCGCAGCCGCTCGGAGAGGTCGTCCTCGTCCGCTCCGGCCGGAGCGCGCAGTTCGAGCGCGGTGAGCAGGTCACGGGCGGTTCGTTCGGTCGGTACGGGGGTGCCGTCGGGCTCGGTGAGCCGGGCTCGCAGGACACCGTCCGGGTAACTGTCCGCGACCTGCCGTACGAGTTCCTCGGCGAGCGCGGTGCGGCCGGATCCGGGCCTGCCCGCGATGAGCAGCACGCGCGCGCGGGGCGCCTTTCGGCCGGCGAGGGTGTCGAGCCCCGCGCGGTCGATGTCGGCCCGCAGCTCCTTCAACTCTCTTGTACGGCCGAGGAACTGACTCCCCGTGAGGGCGGACGCGGCAGCCGGGCGCCGCCCCTTCCCCGACACCGTCGTGCCGCCGGAATCCACCGCCTGATCCGTCACGGGCCACACTCCCGTCCCACTGCGCGCGCAAGCCCGCCGGGACTCCGGACGGGGCGTTTTTGAGAGCCTAGTTCACGCTCTGCGACGATCCGTGCGGAGCGCGGCGGGCGGATCCCCCGATCGGATCAGGCGATCGTCACATCGGTGGGCCGATCGCGCGTACCGAAGTGGATCACGCCTCGAACGGGCGTGCGGGCCACGGGGCCTCGGCGGGGCGCAGCGCGTCCAGTCCCTCGCCGGCCCGGGCGGCGGTCAGCGCGAGGACGCCCACGACCAGACAGTTGTTGTGCAGCTCACCGGCGAGGACACCGCGTACCAGCTCGTCGACCGGGACCCGGGAGAGCTCCATGTCGGCCTCCTCGTCCTCGACCTCGAAGCGCCGGCCCTCGGCCTCGGAGAGATCGCGGGCCAGGAAGATCCGGACGGCCTCGTCGCAGCCGCCGGGCGTGGTGTACACGTCGGTGAGCACCCGCCAGTCCTCCGCCTTGACGTGCGCCTCCTCGTACAGCTCGCGCTGCGCGGCGTGCAGGGGGTTCTCGCCCGGGACGTCGAGCAGTCCTGCCGGGATCTCCCAGAGCTTGTGGCGCACGGGGTGCCGGTACTGGCGGATGGCCAGGGCGCGGCCCTCGTCGTCGAGGGCGAGGACGGCCACCGAACCGGGGTGCACCTGGTAGTCGCGCCGGGCGACCGATCCGTCGGGCATGACCACGTCGTCGGTACGCACGGAGGTCTTCTTGCCCGTGAACGGAGTCGCGGTCGCCCTGACCTCCCACTCCTCGGCGATGTCCTTGATGGTCATGGTCGACCTGCCCTCCCACACGCACGAAATCCTGTGCCGCACCAGAGATGTACACACGGCGAAAACCGGGGCACGCGCCCCAAAAGACGCGCACCCCGGCAACCGTACAACCCTCGGCCTACTTGGCCGTCTTGCGCTCCACCGCGGCCTTGACCAGGCCCGCGAACAGCGGGTGCGGCCGGGTCGGACGCGAGCGCAGCTCGGGGTGCGCCTGGGTCGCGACCAGGTAGGGGTGGATCTCGCGCGGGTACTCCAGGAACTCCACCAGCTTGCCGTCCGGGGAGGTGCCGGAGAACTGCAGACCGGCCTTCTTCTCCAGCTCGGCGCGGTAGGAGTTGTTCACCTCGTAGCGGTGGCGGTGCCGCTCCTCGACGTACTCCTTGCCGTCGTACACCTCGCGCACGAGGGAGCCCTCGGCGAGCTTGGCGGGGTACATGCCCAGGCGCATCGTGCCGCCCATGTCGCCGTCGCCCGCGACGATGTCCAGCTGCTCGGCCATGGTGGAGATGACCGGGTGGCCGGTGGCGGAGTCGAACTCGGTGGAGTTGGCGTCCGCGATGCCGGCGAGGTTGCGCGCGGCCTCGATCACGATGCACTGCAGACCCAGGCACAGGCCCAGCAGCGGGATCTTCTTCTCGCGGGCGTACTGAATCGCGCCGACCTTGCCGGCCACACCGCGGTCGCCGAAGCCGCCGGGGATGCAGATCGCGTCGACGTCACCGAGCTGCTTGGCGGCGCCTGCCGGGGTCTTGCAGTCGTCCGAGGCGACCCACTTGATCTTCACGCGGGCCTTGTTGGCGAACCCGCCCGCGCGCAGCGCCTCGGTGACCGAGAGGTAGGCGTCGGGCAGGTCGATGTACTTGCCGACGAGCGCCATGTGGATCTCGTGCAGCGGGTTGTGGACGCGGTCGAGCAGGTCGCCCCAGGTCGACCAGTCCACGTCGCGGAAGGGCAGGTCCAGCTTGCGCACGACGTACGCGTCCAGACCCTCGGTGTGCAGGACCTTCGGGATGTCGTAGATCGAACGGGCGTCGGGACAGGCCACGACGGCCGCCTCGTCGACGTCGCACATCAGCGAGATCTTGCGCTTGATCGCGGTGGGCACCTCGCGGTCGGCGCGCAGGACGATCGCGTCCGGCTGGATACCGATGTTGCGCAGGGCCGCAACCGAGTGCTGGGTCGGCTTCGTCTTCAGCTCCCCGGAGGGGCCGATGTACGGGAGGAGCGAGATGTGCACGACGAACACGTTGTCGCGGCCGACCTCGTGGCGGACCTGACGGACCGTCTCCAGGAAGGGCAGCGACTCGATGTCGCCGACCGTGCCGCCGACCTCCGTGATGACGACGTCGACGTCGTCGGTGGCCATCCGGCGGATGCGGTGCTTGATCTCGTTCGTGATGTGCGGAATGACCTGCACGGTGTCGCCGAGGTACTCGCCGCGCCGCTCCTTGGCGATGACCGTGGAGTAGACCTGCCCGGTCGTGACGTTGGCGGAGCCGTCCAGGTCGACGTCGAGGAAACGCTCGTAGTGCCCGATGTCGAGGTCGGTCTCGGCCCCGTCGTTGGTGACGAACACCTCACCGTGCTGGAACGGGTTCATCGTGCCGGGGTCGACGTTCAGGTACGGGTCGAGCTTCTGCATGGTGACCCGCAGACCCCGAGCCTTGAGCAGCGCGCCCAGGCTGGAGGCGGTCAGGCCCTTGCCGAGGGAGGAGGCGACACCCCCGGTGACGAAGATGTGCTTGGTCGTCGTGGCTGTGCTGCTTCGGAAAGCAGCGGGCGGCATGGCCAAGAGGGGGCTCCCGTGGTCGCGGTTTCGGTTGCGGTACGGCGGCCAGGACCGGAGGTTTCCGGCGGCGCCGTCGCTGCGGTTCGGGGGTCCCTTTTCCTGCTCGGGCGTCCACCGGTCCACGGGCTACCAGGGTATCAGCGACGCGGGGAGGTCGCTTCCGGCCACGCTCCGCGCACGGGCCGACACGCGCCATACTCGTGCTCACTCGTTCGGACCAGGCGGGTTGTCGGGAGGGGCGCGCGGAACATCATCGTGCGTCGTATCCTGCTCGGACACTCGCTGCCGAGCCAGGCCGGCAAACGGCACCACCCCGCCGGTATTCCTGGGCCAAGAGCTCGTCGGTTCGCCTCGCGAAGACAATCGCTGCAACCATTGACATGCGTGACACGCGACAACTGACGTTCCGCAACGACGCTTTACCAATGATCCTCTGACCGCAAGAACACCGCCCCATCGGGGCGACGTGGCCGTTCGACTGGAGTTGCACGTGGCCGGGCGCATCGAAGACTACGCACTTATCGGAGACATGCAGACGGCCGCGCTGGTCTGCAGGGACGGCACGGTGGACTGGCTGTGCCTCCCCCGCTTCGACTCCCACGCCGTCTTCGCCGGACTGCTCGGCACGGAGGAGCACGGCTTCTGGCGGCTGGGCCCCGCGCACGCCGCCGACGCCGAACCGCCGAGAGCGGTCCGCCGCCACTACCGCGGCGACTCGCTGATCCTCGAATCCGAGTGGGACACCTCACGCGGCACGGTCCGGGTGACCGATTTCATGCCCCCGCGTGACGGCGCCCCGCAGCTGATCCGGATCGTCGAGGGCGTCACGGGCCGCGTCCCGATGCGCTCCGCCCTGCGGATGCGTTTCTCCTACGGGCGTGTGGTGCCGTGGGTGCACAAGCACGAGGGGCGCACGGTGGCCGTCGCCGGACCCGACTCCGTGTGGTTCGACACCGAGTGCGAGACCTACGGCAAGGCGCTGACGACGTACTCGGACTTCACCGTCGCGCCGGGTGACCGGATCGCGTTCACCATCTCCTGGGAGCCCTCGCACAAGCAGCCGCCCGCGCTGCCCGAGCCGGAGCAGGCCCTGGAGGCCACCGAGGAGTTCTGGCGCGACTGGGTGGCCCAGTGCACCTACCACGGGCCCTACCGCGAGGCCGTGGTCCGCTCGCTGATCACGCTGAAGGCGCTGACGTACGCGCCGACCGGCGGGATCGTCGCCGCCCCCACGACCTCCCTCCCGGAGGAGATCGGCGGGGTCCGCAACTGGGACTACCGCTACACGTGGCTGCGGGACGCGGCGATCACCCTGTCCTCGCTGCTGCGCACCGGCTACCGCGAGGAGGCGCGCGCCTGGCGCGAGTGGCTGCTGCGCGCGGTGGCGGGCGACCCCGAGAACCTGCAGATCATGTACGGCATCGCGGGCGAGCGGGAACTGGGCGAGGCGGAGCTGGACTGGCTGCCGGGCTACGAGAACTCCGGCCCCGTACGCGTCGGGAACGGCGCCGCCCACCAGCTCCAGCTGGACGTCTACGGCGAGGTGACGGAAGCCCTGCACCTGGCCCACATGACCGGCCTGGCCCGCAACGACTACGCCTCGCTCCTCCAGCTCAAGCTGATCCGCTACCTGGAGGACCACTGGGACGAGCCCGACGAGGGCATCTGGGAGGTCCGCGGGCCGCGCCGCCACTTCGTCCACTCGAAGGTGATGGCCTGGGTCGCCGTGGACCGCACGATCAAGCTGATCGAGTCCGGGGACGCGGACGGCCCGCTGGAGAAGTGGCGCGAGCTGCGCGACGACATCCACCGGGACGTGTGCGAGAAGGGCTACGACAAGGAACGCAACACGTTCACGCAGTCGTACGGCTCCAAGGAGCTGGACGCCTCCCTGCTGCTGATCCCGCAGATGGGCTTCCTGCCCCCGGACGACAAGCGCGTGATCGGCACGATCGAGGCCATCCAGCGCGAGCTGTCCACCTCGGACGGCTTCATCCTGCGCTACCCCACCTCCGGTGAGGACGCGGGCGTGGACGGCCTGGAGGGCGACGAGGGCGCGTTCCTCGCCTGTTCGTTCTGGATGGCGGACGACCTCGCGATGATCGGCCGCGTGGACGAGGCCCGCAAGCTCTTCGAGAAGCTGCTGGCCCTGCGCAACGACCTGGGGCTCCTCGCGGAGGAGTGGGACCCGCGTCTGCAGCGCCAGGTGGGCAACTTCCCGCAGGCGTTCAGCCATGTCCCGCTGATCGACACGGCCCTGCGGCTGACGGCCTCCGGGGCGTACGGCGGCTGAACAGCCTAGGTGAGCCCCGTCCGGCGCGTCACGGCAGGTGGCGGACGGGGTAGCGTCCGGTCATGGACAGCCGCATCGACACGCCCGACAGCCGGCACAGTGGCGGGATCACCGTGCGGCGGGCCCTGGAGCTGCCCGGACTGCGCGGCGGCCTGCCGGAGATCCTGGCGGGCGCCGACCGGCTGGGCCGCACCGTGCGCTGGGTCCACGCGGGCGAGGTACCGAACATCGCCTCGCTCCTCAAGGGCGGCGAACTGCTCCTGACCACCGGTTACGGGCTCGGCACCCGCCCCGCCGACCAGCGGGCGTTCGTCCGCACCCTGGCCGAGCGCGGTATCGCGGCCCTGGTGGTCGAGCTGGGGCCGCGCTTCACGAGACTGCCCGCCGCGCTCGTGGAGACGGCCCGCACGGCCGGCCTCCCCCTGGTGCAGCTGCACCGTGAGGTGCCGTTCGTGACGGTCACGGAGGAGATCCACACCGAGATCGTCAACGGCCACTACGCGCTGCTCCAGCGCGCCGAGGAGGTCCACCGGCGCTGCACCGAGGCCCTGCTCGGCGGTGGCGGCATCCCGCAGGTCCTCGGCATCCTCGCCGACTTCGCCGGCAACCCGGTCTTCCTGGAGACCCCCGACGGCCAGCTCCTGTACGCCGCCGGGGCCGGCCCCGCGAACGCCGACCCGCTCCAGGTGTGGGAGGGGCTGCGCGGCCCGCACAAGGCCGAGCAGCACGGCGCAGGGCAGCACCGGGCGGGGCCGCCCGCCGGCACGGTCCTCGTGGACGTGCCCGGCGGCGGACAGGGCGGCGGCCCGGGGTCACTCCGGGCCCGGCTGGTCCTGCTGCCCGTGAACACCCCGCTCGCGCCCGTGCATCGGATCGCGACGGAGCGGGCGGCGGGCGTCCTCGCCGTGGTCCTGATGCAGGCCCGCCAGGAGGAGGAGCTGGCGGCCCGCGGACGCGGCGACTTCCTCACCGACCTCGCCGAGGGCCGGATCGCTGCCGAGGACGCGCCCGCGCAGGCCCGGGTCCTCGGTTTCAAGCCCGGCACGAGCCCGCTGCTCCCGGTCGTCATGCGCCTCGCCGACGGGCTGTCCCCCGGCGGCGGCTGGGCCGTGCTGGCGCGGGCGGTCGCCGAGGAGCTGGCCTCGGTGGGCGTACCGGTCCTGCTGGGCGTGCGGCCCGTGGAGGGCCGCGTACCGCTCCTTGTGGGGCTGCGCGCTGAGGCCGAGCGGCCCGCGGTCGCCGACCGGGTCGCCGCGGCGCTGCGGGCCGGCGTGGAGCGGGCGGGGACGCAGCGGCCCGGGGCGCAGCCGCCGGTCGTGGTGGTCGGCGTGGCGGGCGGCTGGGCGGCCGCGTCGGCGGGGCTGCGGCACGCGGCCGAGACGGCCACGGCCGCCCAGGGCCTGTCCGACCGGCCCTGGTACGACGCCCGGCGCCTGGACATCGACCTGCTGCTGTGGCGGCTGCGGGACCACAGGGACCTGGCGGCCTTCGTGGACCGCGCGATCGGCCCCCTGCGCGACCACGACCGGCGCTCGAAGCCGCCGCTGCTGCCCACCCTGGAGACGTATCTCGCGCACGCGGGCCGCAAGGCGGAGACCGCGCGCGAGCTGCACCTCAACCGGCAGACGCTCTACAACCGGCTCGCGCGGATCGGGGAGTTGCTGGGGACGGACCTCGACGACCCGCAGACGGTACTGGCTCTGAGCCTGGCGCTGCGGGCCCGCAGGCTCGTCCCGTGAGCCCGGACCGCCGCCCCGCCCGGGCTCCCGAAGAGAGGGCTACGGCAGCGGCAGGGGCCGGGTCAGCTCGTCGTACACGCTGAGGACCTGCGCCACCGTCTCGTCCTCGGTCGGCCAGGTGGCCGCCTGACGCGTGCCCCGGTCCCTGAGTCGCTCGCACCGGCCGGGGTCGGCGAGCAGCGCGGAGACGGCCTCGGTGAGCGCGCGTGCGTCGCCGTGCGGGACGAGTTCGGCCGCGTCGCCGACGAGCTCGGGCATCCCCGCGGTGGCGGCCGCGACCAGGGGCACGCGCGCGTGCAGGGCCTCCTGGGCGAGCAGGGAGCGCGACTCCGGGCAGCCGGGCAGCAGGGCGAGGTCGGCGGCGGCGAGCAACTCCCCGATGTCGTCCCGCCGGCCGATGAGACGTACGGGGAGCCCTTCGTTCTCGATGCGCCGCTGGAGTGCCCCGCGCAGCGGGCCCTCGCCGGCGATCACGAGCAGCGGCACCGGGTCGAGCCGCCGCCACGCGCGCGTGGCGTCCAGCAGGGTGTCGTACGCGCGATGCCGGTCGAGGGAACCGACGGCGATCAGCAACGGCCGGTCGGTCGTGCCGAGTTCCGCGCGGGTCTTGTGCCGCAGTCCGTCGGTCTCCGGGCCCTCGTGCGCGACGCCGGTCCGTCGTCCGGCCGGCAGCGCGACCGCGGCGAGCCGCGCGTCCCGGGCGCCCCTGCTGCGGGCGCGGTCCACCAGGTCGGACGAGGAGCCGAGGACCACCGACGCGGCTTTCGCCACCCGCCGCTCCAGGGCGCGCAGCAGATGCGCCCGCGCGCCCTCGGCGTACGGGCGGGTGTGCCAGGTGACGACGAGCGGGACGCGCCGTCCGCTGAGCGCGAGCGAGGCCCGCAGCGCGGCGTGCAGCCCGTGCGCGTGGACCAGGTCGGCGTCCCCGCAGACCGCCCGCAGCGTGGCCACGGAGGACGGGTCGTTGCGCCTGGGCACATGGACGTGATCGGCGCCGACGCCGGTGAAGCCGTAGGCGTGGTCCGCCTCGGCCGGGGCGCACACGGTCACCCGCACGCCCCTCGCGACGAGTCCCGAGGTCAGCGACCGCACATGGGCACAGCTGCCCGCGCTGCCGCCGCCGAGCACCTGGACGGTACGCAGCGGCGACTGTCCGTGCGGTGAGTGGCTGCTCACGTGGGTCACGTGGCCGTGGCTCCTGGTTCGGCGTCGGGCGGTCACGAAGAAAAGTACCGAAGGAACGGGCGACAGGGGTGTACCGCTCGTCCTGCTCCTAAGGATGCCAGGACGAGGGCGAGTTGCCGACCACCGCGGGTCCGGTGCGGGGCAGGGGGTGCGGCCGGGACGCGGGCGCTCACTCACACGAGTGAGCGCCGGGGGATGTCCGAAGACAGTCAGGGGCGGACATCGTCCCTGACGAGCCCCGGTTCACACCCCCTTCGCGCCCCCGCCCGTGCCCCTATCCGTCGGCCCGGGCCGTCGCCAGCAGTTCCTCCGCGTGGGCCCGTGCCGTCTCCGAGTCCTCCTGGCCGGCCAGCATCCGGGAGAGCTCACGGATGCGCTCCTCACCCTCCAGGACCTTCACGCCGGAGCGGGTCACCGAGCCGTCGTTCGTCTTCTCGACCAGCAGCTGCCGGTCGGCGAACGCGGCCACCTGCGGGAGGTGGGTGACGACGACGACCTGCGCGCTCCTGGCGAGCTTCGCGAGCCGCCTGCCGATCTCGACGGCCGCCTTGCCGCCGACCCCCGCGTCCACCTCGTCGAAGAGATACGTGGGCACCGGATCCGTACCCGCGAAGACGACCTCGACCGCGAGCATGACGCGCGACAGTTCACCGCCGGACGCGCCCTTGGCGATGGGCCGCGGCGGCGCCCCCGGGTGCGGGGCGAGGAGCAGTTCGACCTCGTCGCACCCTGCGGGCCCGTACGAGACGGCACGTCCGCCGACCTCCACGCCCTCCGGGTCCTCGGTCTGGCGGATCTCGAACGACACGCGCGCGTGCGGCATGGCGAGCGAGGCCAGTTCGGCGGTCACGGCGGCGGCGAACCGCTCGGCGGCCTCCGTACGGGCGTCGGTGAGGGCCTGCGCCAGTCCGCCCAGCTCGGCCCGCAGCGCGTCCCGCTCGGCGGTCAGCTCGCCGATCCTGTCGTCGTCGCCGTCCAGTTCCAGCAGCCGCGCGGCGCTCTGCTCGGCCCAGGTCAGCACGGCGCCGACGTCCTCGCCGTACTTGCGGGTCAGCGCGGTGAGCGCGGCACGCCGCTCCTCGACCGCCGCGAGCCGCAGCGGATCCGCGTCGAGGTCGTCGGCGTAGCCCGCCAGCTCCCCCGCCACGTCACCCAGCAGGATCCCGATCTCCCCGATACGGCCCGCGAGGCCGCCGAGGGCCGCGTCGTGGGACCGTACGGCCTCCAGGGCCCGGTGGGCGCCCGCGACGAGGGTCGTGGCGTCGATGCCCTCCGGGTCCTCCGGATTGCCCGCCAGAGCGGCGTGCGCGACCGTGGCGGCCGACGCGAGCGCCTCCGCGTGTCCCAGCCGCTCGGCCTCGGCCGCGAGCTCCACGTCCTCGCCCGCCCTGGGCTCCACCCCGGCGATCTCGTCGAGCCCGAAGCGCAGCATGTCGGCTTCCTGGGCGCGTTCGCGGGCGCGCGTGGTGATCTGGTCCAGCTCGGTGGTGATGGCGCGCAGCCGGCGGTAGGCGCCCGAGTACTTGGCCAGCGGCACGGCGACCGCGTCGCCCGCGTACCGGTCGAGGGCCTGCCGTTGCCGGGACAGCTTGAGCAGTCCCTGCTGATCGGTCTGCCCGTGCACGGCCACCAGGTCGTCGGCGAGTTCGGCGAGCAGGCCCACCGGCACCGAACGCCCGCCGAGGTGCGCGCGCGAGCGGCCCTCGGCGGAAACGGTACGGCTGATGAGCAGCGTGCCGTCGTCGAGTTCCGCGCCGGCCTCCTCGGCCCGTACGACCGCAGAGGCGCCGTCGGGGACGGAGATCCGTCCCTCCACGACCGCGTTCTTGGCCCCGATCCGCACCAGGGCGGCGTCGGCGCGTCCGCCCATCAGCAGGCCCAGGCTGGTGACCACCATCGTCTTGCCCGCGCCGGTCTCACCGGTGACCGCGGTGAAGCCGGGCGACAGCTCGACCACCGCGTCGTCGATGACTCCGAGCGACCGTATCCGCATCTCCTCCAACACGGACATGACCATACGAGGTTTCCCCCACCCGGCGCGACGCCGCCCCATTCCCTGCACAAACGTCCAGGTGTGGGCAAGGGGCAAAAGCCGGGGCGCAGCCCCGCTTTTGAGGGGCGCGGGGAACTGCGCGGCCCGCCCCCACCGGGCCCGCAGCTTCCACCCTCCCGGCAGCGGAGCGCCTAGTGGGGCGCCCCCCGCCACCCCGCGACGGGCAGCGCGAACTTGGCCACCAGCCGGTCCGTGAAGGACGCGTGGTGCAGCCGAGCCAGCCGCACCGGCACCGCCCCGCGCCGGACCTCCACCCGAGCCCCCGGCGGCAGCTCGATCGTCCGCCGCCCGTCACACCACAGCACCCCCGGCGGAATGTGCGGCAGGATCTCCACCGCGAGCACCGAGTTCGGCGAGGTCACCAACGGCTTCGCGAACAGCGCGTGCGCACTGATCGGCACCATGAGCAGCGCCTCCACCTCCGGCCACACCACGGGCCCGCCCGCGGAGAACGCGTACGCCGTGGACCCGGTCGGCGTCGACAGGACGATCCCGTCGCAGCCGAAGCCGGTCACCGGCCGCCCGTCGATCTCCAGGACCACTTCGAGCAGCTTCTCGGCGCCCGCCTTCTGCACGGCGGCCTCGTTGAGCGCCCAGTCCGTGTGCACGACGTCGCCGTTGCTGTGCACGACGACGTCGACGGTCATGCGCTCCTCGACCTCGTACGCCTTGGTCACCACCCGGTCGACGACCTTGTCGAGGTCGTCGCGCTCGGCCTCCGCGAGGAAGCCGACGCGCCCCAGGTTGACGCCGAGCATCGGCACCCCGGACGCGCGGGCGAACTCGGCGCCGCGCAGCAGCGTGCCGTCACCGCCGAGGACGATCAGCAGCTCACATCCGTCGAGGCACTCAGGAGTCGCCTCCTTGACGAGTTCCACGGTCGGCGGCAGCGGCAGATCGGCCGCCTCCGCCTCCAGGACGCGTACGCCGAGACCGGAGCGCAGCAGCCCTTCGACGACGAGCTCGGCACTGCGGATGGCCGCGGGCCGTCCGGTGTGGGCGAGCAGGAAAACGGTACGAGATCGGGTGTCGGTCAACGCGGCCCCTCCGCCACTGCACGGTCAACGTCGGCCGGGTCCAGTGCGGGTGCCCCGGCACGCAGCCACAGAAAGTACTCGACATTCCCCGAGGGTCCGGGCAGCGGACTGGCCGTCACGCCCTTCACCCCGAGCCCCAGTTCCCCCGCCTGGCGGGCCACACCGCGCACGGCGTCCGCCCGCAGTTCGGGGCTGCGGACGACGCCGCCGCTCCCGAGCCGTTCCCTGCCCACCTCGAACTGCGGCTTGACCATCATCACCAGGTCGGCATCGGGTGCCGCGCACCGCACAAGGGCGGGCAGCACCAGGCCGAGCGGGATGAAGGACAAATCACCGACTACAAGATCCACCGGCTCCCCATCGATCGCCTCCAACGTCAACTCGCGTACGTTCGTACGGTCCTTGACGGTGACGCGTTCATCACTTCGGAGAGACCACGCCAACTGCCCGTAGCCGACGTCCACGGCGAGGACGTGCGAGACGCCCGCGCGCAGCAGCACATCGGTGAACCCGCCGGTCGAGGCTCCGGCGTCCAGCGCCCGCCGCCCCTGGACTTCCAGACCCAGCGGTACGAAGGCCTCCAGGGCCCCCGCGAGCTTGTGGCCGCCGCGCGAGACGTAGTCCGGGTCGTCGTCGTCCTGGCTGACCAGGATGGGGGCCGCGGTCTCCACCTGGGTGGCGGGTTTGGTCGCGAGGTTCTTGCCGACGGTGACGCGTCCGGCGGCGATCAGCTGTCCGGCGTGCTCGCGCGAGCGGGCGAGTTTGCGTCGGACCAGCTCGGCGTCGAGGCGGCGTCGTGCCACTCCTGCCACGTTCGGTTCAGCTCCTGTTGCTGTAGCTGTTGCCAGCGCTGTAAGTACTGTTGCCGTTCGGCGCCGGGGGCGCCGGGGGTCCCGGGCGGGCGTCGAGCGCGGTGAGCGCGTCGCGCAGCCCCCGGTGTACATCCTCGTACACCTCCACGTGGCCGTCCGTGTCGAGGTGGTCCGCGTCGGCCAGCCGGTCGAGCAGGGCGTCGACCTCGGCGTCGCCGGTCGGCGTGCGCGGCACGTACAGCGGGGCGGGGGCGGCGGGGTCGTACTCGGGCCGGGCGTCGGGGTCCGGCCGGGCACCGGACTCGGCGTGCGGCTCCGTCTCCGGCTCCGTACCGAAAGGTTCCGTACCCGAAGGATCCGTATCCGAAGGACCCGTACCGAAGGAATCCGTACGGAAGGGATCCGTACCGGGGCTCTCGGTCTCCGGGCCGGTCATGGACTCGCTCATGCCCCGACGCTACCGCGAAGCGCTGAGGTACCGTCGATCACGATGGCGACGATCGAGGAGTGCCGCAGCGCACTCGACAAACTCTCGGACAACATGGCCGGCGCGAACGGTGACGTACAGAGCGCGGTCGCGTTGGACCGCTCCCTGAGCTGCCGTATCACCGACCTGGACATCACCTTCGTGGGCCATCTGCGGGACGGCCGGATCGTGGTGCTCGACACGGTCGAGGGTCCGCCGCCCGAAAAGGCAGAGATCCGGCTCGCGATGACCGGCGACGACCTGGTCGCGATGGTCGACGGCGAGCTCCACTTCGCGAAGGCCTGGGGTTCGGGCCGCGTCAAGCTCGACGCGGGCCTGCGCGACCTGATCCGGCTCAGAAAGCTGCTCTGACCCGCTCCTCCCCCGGCCCGGGTCAGCCCTTGTTGACGCCGACGGGCCCGTCGGCGGATGCGGCGGCCGTACGGGCCTTCCGCGCCGCCGGCACCACGAGCGGCGTGCCCGTCTCCGGGTCGTCGATGACCTGGCAGCGCAGCCCGAAGACCTCCTCGACCAGCTCGGCCGTGACGATGTCCGCCGGAGCGCCCTCCGCGATCACCGCCCCGTCGCGCAGGGCGATCAGATGGGTGGCGTAGCGGGCGGCGTGATTGAGGTCGTGCAGTACGGCCACCAGGGTGCGCCCCTGCTCCTCGTGCAGCTCGGCACAGAGGTCGAGTACGTCGATCTGGTGCTGGATGTCGAGGAAGGTGGTGGGCTCGTCGAGCAGCAGCAGCGGGGTCTGCTGGGCGAGCGCCATGGCGATCCACACGCGCTGGCGCTGTCCTCCGGAGAGCTCGTCGACATACCGGTCGGCCAGTTCGGCGACCCCGGTGGAGGCCATGGACTCGCGTACGATCCGCTCGTCGTCGGTGGACCACTGGCGCAGCAGCCCCTGGTGCGGGTAGCGACCGCGGCCCACGAGGTCGCCGACGGTGATCCCGTCCGGCGCGATCGACGACTGCGGAAGCAGTCCGAGCGTCCTCGCCACCTTCTTCGCGGGCATCGACTGGATGGCGTGGCCGTCGAGCAGGACCCGGCCCTGGCGCGGCTTCAGCATGCGGGACAGCGCGCGCAGCAGGGTGGACTTGCCGCAGGCGTTGGGGCCGACGATCACCGTGAACGAGTTGTCCGGTATCTCGACCGACAACCGCTCGGCGATGACGCGCTGGTCGTAGGCGAGGGTGACGTCCTCGGCGGACAGGCGGTTCACAGTGCTCCTCAGGTTGTTCATATCCGGCCCGCCTTGCGCTCGGTGACCAGGAGCCACAGCAGATAGACGCCGCCGAGGATGCCGGTCACCACGCCGACGGGCAGCTGGTCGGCTCCGAAGACCCGCTGCGAGGCCCAGTCCGCGACGACCAGGAGGGTGGCGCCCATGCACATCGCCGGTACCAGGTTGGGCCCCGGTGAGCGGGTCAGACGCCGGGCGAGCTGCGGCGCGGTGAGCGCGACGAAGCCGACCGGGCCCGCGGCGGCGGTGGCCGACGCGGTGAGCAGCACGGCGGCGAGCAGGAGCAGCAGCCGCGTCCGCTCCACGCGCACACCGAGCGCGTACGCCACGTCGTCGCCCATCTCCAGCATCCGCAGGGCGCGCGCGTTGCCGAGGACCAGCGGGACGAGTACGGCGCACAGGCCGAGCAGGGGCCAGACCTGCTCCCAGTCGCGGCCGTTGAGGGAGCCGGTCATCCAGACGACCGCGCGGGTCGCGTCGACGAGGTCGGCCTTGGTGATCAGATAGCCGTTGACGGCCGTGACGATCGCGGAGACACCGATACCGACGAGAACCAGCCGGTATCCGTGCACGCCCCGCTTCCAGGCGAGCAGATAGATGGCGAGTCCGGTCACCAGACCGCCGATCAGCGCCCCGAGGGTGACCTGCCTGGCGGTCCCGGAGAACAGCACGATCATCACGAGCGCGCCGGCCGTCGAACCCTGCCCGAGGCCCAGCACGTCCGGACTGCCCAGCGGATTGCGGGAGATGGCCTGGAAGAGCGCGCCGCCCAGTCCGAGCGAGGCACCCACCAGGAGCCCCACCAGAACACGCGGCAGCCGCAGTTCGTTGACGATGAACTCCTGGCCCGCGTCTCCGTCGCCGAGCAGCGTCCGGACGACGTCACCGGCCGATATCGGGAAGTCGCCGGTGCCGATGAGTACGACGCTCGCGGTGAGCGCCGCCACCAGCAGCAGGACGACGGCCGTGAACGCGCGGACGTCGACCCGGACCGACAGCCCGCCGACGGTACGGACCGTACGGCCGCGGGAGACCCGGGCGGGCGCCGCCTGCGCGGTCTCGGCCTGGTTGCGTGGGGCCTTCACAGCTGTGCCGTCCTCCGCCGTCGTACGAGAAAGATGAAGACCGGGCCGCCGAGGATCGCGGTGACGATGCCGACCTGGAGTTCCGCGGGCCGCGCCACGATCCGGCCGATCACGTCGGCGCCGAGCAGCAGCACCGGCGACAGCACGGTGGCGTAGGGCAGGATCCAGCGCAGATCGGGCCCGGTGAAGGACCGTACGACGTGCGGGACCATCAGCCCCACGAAGACGATCGGCCCGCAGGCGGCGGTGGCGGCCCCGCACAGCACGGTGGCGGCGGCCATCGACAGCGCGCGGGTGCGGTTCAGGTGCGCGCCCAGCGCACGAGCGGTGTCGTCGCCCATCGCCATGGCGTTCAGCGGCCGGGCGAGGGCCAGCGCCAGGACCGTACCGGCCGCGAGGAACGGCAGCACCTGCCAGATGATGTCGTCGGTCGCCGAGGCCAGCGAACCGACCGTCCAGAAGCGCATCTTGCCGAGCGCCGCCTCGTCCGTGATCATCACGGCCTGGAGATAGCCGTAGAGCGCGGCGCTGATCGCGGTGCCGGCCAGGGCGAGCCGCACCGGCGTGGCGCCCCGGCTGCCGCCGAGGAAGAACACGAGCACGCCGACCACGGCCGCGCCCGCGAAGGCGAACCACACATAGCCGTTCAGCGAGGTCACACCGAAGAACGTGATCGCCGTGACGACCGCGGCGGACGCGCCCGCGTTGATGCCGAGCAGCCCCGGATCGGCGAGCGGGTTGCGGGTGAGTGCCTGGAGCACGGCCCCGGCGAGGCCGAGCGCGGCGCCGACGAGCAGCCCGAGGACCGTACGCGACAGCCGCTCCCCCACCACGACGTCGCCGTACGTACCGGAGTCCTCGAACAGGCCGTGCCAGACCTGCTCCAGGGACAGCTCTTTCGCGCCGATGGCGATGCTCGCCACGGCGACGAGCACCAGCACGGCGACGGACACCAGGAGCCCTGCGGCCCGGACCGCCCGGCGCCTGGGGGGCGCGGGGGCGGTCTCCGCGCTCTGTTCGGGGGGACTGTCGACCAACACGGCAGTTAGGTTAGCCTAACTTGCCCGGTGCTTCGATCGGCGTACCCCGTGACCAGGCCCCGTGAGGACCTTGAGCCGCCCTCAGAGCCCCAGCCGGGCCAGCGCCTTGCCTCCGTCCAGCTCGCAGGCCGCGTCGCCGCCCGCCGTCCAGGCGGCGGCACACAGCGCCCGCAGCCCGTCCATGGGCTCGCCGTCACCGTCCAGTTCCAGCCTCTCGCTGCCGGCCGTCGCCGTGTAACCCCCGCACCGGAAGCCGTCACCCTCCTCGGCCACCTCGGGCTGCCCGGTCAGCATCCCCCGCAGATCGGCGTCGACATAGGTCGGCCGGTGCTGCGGCGGCGCGGCGAGGAGCTGCGCGCCGTCGGTCACTCCGGTGAGCACGAGCAACGAGTCCACCTCTCCGTTGAACGCGCCCTCGATGTCCGTGTCCAGCCGGTCCCCGACGACCAGCGGCCGCTTGGCCCCGGTCCGCAGGATCGTCTCGCGGTGCATCGGCGGCAGCGGTTTGCCCGCCACCTGCGGCTCGGCGCCCGTGGCGATCCGTACGACCTCCACGGCCGCCCCGTTGCCCGGAGCGATGCCGCGCGCGCCGGGGATCGTCAGGTCGGTGTTGGACGCGAACCACGGCACGCCGCGCGAGATGGCGTAACAGGCCTCCGCGAAGCGTCCCCACGGCAGGTCGGGGCCGCCGAACCCCTGCACGACGGCCGCCGGGTCGTCGTCGGCCGACTCGACCGGCTCCAGACCGCGCTCGCGCAGCGCGACCCGCAGTCCCTCCCCGCCGATCACCAGCACGCGCGCGCCCTGGGGCAGCTGCTCGCTGATCAGCCGGGCCACGGCCTGCGCCGAGGTGATGACGTCCGACGCCTCGGTCGCTATGCCCAGCTCCGTGAGGTGCTCCGCGACGTGGTCGGGCGTGCGCAGCGCGTTGTTCGTGACGTACGCGAGGTGCATCCCGCCCGTGCGGGCCGTGCCGAGCGACTCGACCGCGTGCGCGATCGCGTTGCCACCCGCGTACACCACGCCGTCCAGGTCGAGCAGCGCCGTGTCGTACGCCTCGCTCAGGGCCCTGTCACTGCCCTCGGGCCGCGTCCTCGCGGTCTGGCTCATTACGCATCGCTCCTCGTTCGGTCTCTTTCCCCCGATCATCGCTCATGGCACTGACACACTTACGATGCATCAATGAACACGGCAGGTACCGCGGACGTACCGGCACGCATGGGCCTTGACCTCACCCCGTTCCGGGGCCTGCGCTACGACCCCGACCGGGTCGGCAGCCTGTCCGCCGTCACATCCCCGCCGTACGACGTGGTCGTACGGCCCGACGGCCTGCACCACCTGGAGTCGGCGGACCCGCACAACATCGTCCGTCTGATCCTCCCGCAGGCCCCCACGCCCGGCATCCGCAACGAACAGGCGGCCGACACCCTGCACCGATGGGTGTCCGAGGGCGTCCTGAGAACCGACGCACGGCCGGGTCTGTACGTCTACGAACAGCGGGACGACGAGGGCATGTTCCAGCGGGGCGTCATCGGCGCGCTGCGGCTGTCGGAGCCGTCGGAGGGCGTGGTGCTACCGCACGAGGACGTCATGCCGCACGTCGTCGCGGACCGCGCGGCCCTCATGCGGGCCACCTCCGCAAACCTCGAACCCCTGTTGCTGACCTACCGGGGCGACGGCGCGTCCGGTACGACGGCGGTCATCGAACGCACCGCGAAGCACCCGCCCCTGCTGTCCACCACCACGGAGGACGGCTTCAGCCATCGTCTGTGGGCCGTCACCGACCCGGCCGACCTCGCCGAGATCCACACGGACCTGGCCCAGCGCCAGGCGCTCATCGCGGACGGCCACCACCGCTGGGCGACCTATCTGCGGGTTCGCGGGGAGCACCCCTCCCCCAGCCCCTGGGACTACGGCCTGGTGCTCCTGGTGGACACCGTGCGCCATCCCCTGCGTGTCCGCGCGATCCACCGTCTCCTGCACCGCCTCCCGGTGCCGGAAGCCCTCGCGGCCCTGGACGGCTCCTTCCGCGTACGCCAGGTCGACGGCCCCCTCTCCGAAGCACTGTCCGCCCTCTCCGTAGCGGCCGCCGAGGGAAATGCCTTCCTCCTTGCGGGCGACGGCACCTTCCACCTGGTCGACGACCCCTCCCCCGACCTCCTCGCCCGTACGGTTCCGGCCGACCGGCCGCAGGCCTGGCGCGCCCTCGACGCGACGGTCCTGCACGCCACGCTCCTCGACCATGTCTGGCGGATCCCGGACGTCCCGGAGCACATCGCGTACATCCACGACACGGCCGCCACGGTCGCCAAGGCGGAGCGCGACGGCGGCACGGCCGTCCTGATGCATCCGGTCCGCGAGGAGGTCGTACGCGATCTGGCGAGCCAGGGCGTCACGATGCCCCGCAAGTCGACGTCCTTCGGCCCGAAGCCGGCGTCGGGCCTGGTCCTGCGCGCACTTCTCTGACACGACTCCGGCCTCGGAAACACGAACGGGCGGGGCTCCTTGAGGGAGTCCCGCCCGTTCGTGCCACTACCCGTCGACCTCAGTCGGTCTGGTCGCCCTTGGCCTTGTCGGCCGCCGGCGCCTCGGAGGTCACACCCTCGACATCGCCCTCGTCATCGATGTCGTCATCGGTGGCGCTGTCCGCGTCGATGTCGATGTCACCGTCGCTGGCGTCGGCGCTGTCGAGCTCCTGCGCCGTCTCGTCCTCGGCTGCGACCTCGGTGTCGTTCTCGTCGTCGACGAGGGCGTCCACGAACTCGACGCCGTCGAGTTCCGCGAGACGGTCCGAGGCGTCCGTGCTGCCGTCCTTGTCGGACTCGACGGCCTTGGCGAACCACTCACGGGCCTCACCCTCACGCCCGGCGGCGAGGAGCGCGTCGGCGTACGCGTACCGCAGCCGCGCGGTCCAGGGCTGGACGGAGTTGGAGGCAAGCTCGGGGCTCTGCAGCGTGACGATGGCCGCTTCGAGCTGGTCCATGTCCCGTCGCGCACCGGCCGCCACGAGCCGCATCTCGACCTGGCCGGCCTTGTCGAGCTTCTGCACCTCGGGGGCTCCGGCCATGTCGAGCGCCTTCTCGGGGCGACCGAGACCGCGCTCGCAGTCCGCCATGACGGGCCACAGGTCGACGGTGCCGGTCATGCGCCGTGCGGCCCTGAACTCGGCGAGCGCCTCGCTGTACTTCTGGTTCGCGTACGCGGCGAAACCGGCCGCCTCCCGCACGGCGGCGACGCGTGAGGCGAGCCGCAGGGCGACCCTGGAGTAGCCGTACGCGCCCTCGGGGTCCTCGTCGATGAGCCGGGCCACCATGACCAGGTTCCGGGAGACGTCCTCGGCAAGGCCCTTCGGCAGGCTCATGAGCTCCTGGCGCACGTCCTTGTCGATCTCGTCACCCGTGACGTCGTCCGGGATCGGCAGCCGCTTGATCGGCTCGCGGTCGCGGTCCCGCTCGTCGCGGAAACGGCCACCGCCGCCGCGGTCGTCGCGCCCACGGAAGCCTCCGCCACTGGGGCGGCCACGGCTGTCGTCTCGGCGGGGACCGCCACGGCCCCGGTCGTCGCGCCCGCCGCGGTCGTCACGTCCGCGGAATCCGCCGCGGTCGCCACCGCTACGGTTGTCTTCGCGGTTGAAACCGCCACCGCGGTTGTCATCGCGGCGAAAGCCGCCCCGGTCACCGCCACCACGGTTGTCATCACGGCGGTCGTCGCGACGGAAGGCAGGCCGGTCGTTGTCACGACGCGGGGCGCCACGCTCGTCATCACGACGGAAGGACGGACGGTCACCGCCACGGTTGTCGTCGCGGCGGAACCCGCCACGGTCGCCACCGCCACCACGGTTGTCATCACGCCGGTCGTCGCGACGGAACGGCGGACGGTCGTTGTCACGACGCGGGGCACCACGGTCACGGTCGTCACGACGGTCGTCGCGCCCACGGAAGCCACCGCGGTCATCGTCGCGACGGAAGGACGGGCGGTCTCCACCGCGGTTGTCGTCACGACGGTCGTCGCGACGGAAGGCAGGCCGGTCGTTGTCACGACGCGGGGCACCGCGGTCGTCGTCACGACGGAACGCGGGACGGTCGCCGCGACCACGGTTGTCGTCACGCCCACGGAATCCGCCGCGGTCGCCGCCGCCGCGGTTGTCGTCGCGGTTGAAACCGCCACCACGGTTGTCATCGCGACGGAAGCCGCCCCGGTCACCGCCACCGCGGTTGTCGTCACGGCGGTCGTCGCGACGGAACGGCGGACGGTCGTTGTCACGACGCGGGGCACCACGCTCGTCATCACGACGGAAGGACGGACGGTCACCACCGCCACGGTTGTCGTCACGGCGGAACCCGCCGCGGTCGCCACCGCCACGGTTGTCGTCGCGCCGGTCGTCGCGCCGGTCGTCTCGACGGAAGGACGGACGGTCACCGTCACGACGCGGGGCACCACGGTCACGGTCGTCACGGCTCGGCCCGCTGGGCCGGTCGTCGCGACGGAACGGGGGACGGCCCCCGCCGCTGCGGTTGTCGTCACGCCCACGGAATCCGCCACGGTCGCCACCGCCACGGTTGTCATCGCGGCGGAAACCGCCCCGGTCACCGCCACCGCGGTTGTCGTCACGGCGGTCGTCGCGCCGGAACGGCGGACGGTCGTTGTCACGACGCGGAGCGCCACGCTCGTCATCACGACGGAAAGGCGGACGTGCGCCACCACCGCGGTTGTCGTCACGCCTGCCGGCCCCACCACGATCGTTGTCGCGGCTCGGGCCTCCGCGGTAGCCGCCGCGGTCACCACTGTCCCGGCGTCGCTGATCGCGCTCCGGTCGCTCGTCGGGAGAGTTGGTGGACATGGGTGACTCCTGTCATCGGTACCGCAAGTCATTCTCGCGCAGCCGGGTACCCGGCGCGCTTCGGGAAAACAAAAAAGG
>NZ_JBHWZP010000043.1:0-43849 GCF_042728395.1 Streptomyces sp. NPDC060205 | reverse complement strand
CGTCGCGGCAGCTCACCGCGGTGCCCCGGATTCCACGGCGGCGCGATGGACGGCTCGTCGCTGGGCGGCCGTGGTGGCTCCCCAGATGCCCGCGTCCTCACCGTGGGAGATGGCCCAGGAGCGACAGGCGAGGAGGACGGGGCAGCGGCGGCACACCGCCAGAGCCGCTTGTGCGTCCGCGCCGGGAGCGAGCGTGTCGGCGAGCGGGAAGAAGATCTCGGGATCCTGACCGACGCATGCGGCTCGGCGATGCCAATCGCTCGTGGCCGCGCGTGAGTGGTCGATGGCCATCGCCTACCCCTGCCGATCCGTTCGGGCGCATCCGCCCAGCACCGAATAGCGGCGCCTCAAGCGCGCCGCGTACCCGGCAGAGGTTCCTCGCAGCGTAAGCGCCCAGATCGGACTTGTCATCCTCTTGGCTCACAATCCGGGCGTCACCGTAGGGCGAGCCGTGCACGACGGGCTGCGATGTGAGGGACGCCGGCGTGGGGGCACGCGTCAGGTATGGGACTCATCAGCGCGTTCAGCGACACTCCCCCGTCCGGGGCCCTGCGGGGCCGGCGTTACGGTGCCACGACGGCGGCGGTGGCGGCCACCGCCGCGGCGGGTGCCGTGGCCGTCGACACGGACAACGCCTGGTACCGCGCGCTGCGCAAGCCGGACTGGCAGCCGCCGTCCTGGGCGTTCGGTACGGTCTGGACCCCGCTGTACGCGACCATCGCCTACGCGGCCGGACACACACTCGGCAAGATCGAGGATCCCCGCCGACGCACAGGCTTCGTGAGCAGCCTGGCGGTCAACCTCTCCCTCAACGCGGCCTGGACCTGGTTGTTCTTCACCCGCCGCGACCCGGTGGCCGCACTGGTCGGCACCGTACTGCTCGATCTGAGCAACGCCGACCTGCTGCGCCGCACGGCACGCGTCGACCCGGTCGCCGCGCGGACACTCGTCCCGTACGCCGCCTGGTGCTGCTTCGCGACCGCCCTGAACGCGTCGATCGTCAGGCGCAACCCCCGCCGCCGCCTCTGACCGCGCCGACCGCCACCACGGGCGCCGAGCGCCGGGCACCGGCAGGGCGTTATGCGGTCGTAGCGCGAAACCCACAGCACCTTCACACGCGGCCTGCGCTGAAGCCCGCGACATCGGAGACCCGTTGCGGTGTCGTCCGATGGAGGGGTTTGTGTGGTGATCGCCGTAGCTGTTCTGTTGCTGCCGGGCCTGGCCGTGCTGCTGTACGCGATGGACCGCCTGGAGGACGGCATGCGGCACTGGGCGTCCACGGGACGTCATGCCCGCGCCAAACACCTGCGCCTGGTCCACAGCGACAGCACCCGGCCCGGCTCCCGCGAGGACGCCCGACGGCAGGGCTCGGGCCGCGAGGCCGCATGACGCCCTGCCGCGCGGACCACCGGACACCTGTCTGCGACTCGGGACAAGCCCTTCGCGCGACCGGCGTCACCGATCTCGGGCACTGCGAACACTTCTGAAGGCAAAGCGGCCCTAATCCTCCAACAGGTGTAAGTCGGCCGCATTTTCGTTCAACTGTGCATATGCGGCCCCTGCTCGCGCCCCCGCTCCTACCGTGGCTGGCGCAACGGGGCGGGAACAGCCCGGCCCGGCCCGCGAACGGAGACAGGCGATGGCCGATGTGGACGTATCGCTCAAGGAACTGATGACCGGTGTGGAGGGAGCGTTGGGAGCCGCCGTCGTCGACTACACCAGTGGCCTGGCCCTCGGTGTGCTCGGCGGCGGCAAGGACCTGGACCTGGAGGTGGCCGCCGCAGGCAACACCGATGTCGTGCGCGCGCAGATGCGGACCCTGGAGCATCTCGGCCTGGCCAGCCAGATCGAGGACATCCTGATCACTCTGGACCGGCATTACCACGTCATCCGGCTGGTGAACGGCCGAAGCGGCAACGGCCTGTTCCTGTACCTCGTACTGGACAAGGCCAGGTCGAATCTGGCGATGGCGCGTCACCAGCTCAAACGAGTGGAGGAAAGCCTCTCCGTCTGACCCTCTTTTCGCATGCCCACGATGTGAAGAGTTCTGCAACTCTCGACATCCATACATGTCCATTCCGCAGGTTCCGGCGGGACGAGGTGCGACAGACTGTTCTCACAGATGGGAGCACCGAGTCCCGTTCGGCCCCATCGCCCACGCGTAGGGAGCAAACGGCTGTGCAAGTGCCCCTCTACCAGGCCAAAGCCGAGTTCTTCCGCATGCTGGGTCATCCCGTACGCATCAGGGTTCTCGAACTGCTGCAGCACGGCCCGGTCGCGGTGCGGGACCTGCTCACCGACATCGAGATCGAACCGTCGAGCCTGTCCCAGCAACTGGGGGTACTGCGCCGGGCGGGCATCATCGTCTCCACCCGTCAGGGCTCCACGGTCATCTACGCCCTCGCCGGAGGCGACATCGCCGACCTGCTGAAGGCCGCACGCCGCATCCTCACCGAACTCCTCGCCGGGCAGTACGCGATCCTGACCGAGGTGGACGAAACCGAACCCTCCTCCAGCCCGTTGCCGGCCGGCAGAAAAACCTGACGTCCGCTCTCGCGTGTCTGCCGACGGGGTCGGCGAGATGGCGAGGACGAGGCCGGACCGCAGCGGCGAACAGCGCGGCCTCGATTGTCAGTGGCACCCGACACAATGCGATCAAGCACCACGCACCCGTCGGCGCCCGCTCAAGAGAAGGCCATCATGCGCGAACTCCTCCAGTTCAACCGCCTGTACGCAGACGAACAACTGCGTTCGCCCCGTGGGCGGTTCGTCCTGCGGTACGACCCGGCGGGCTTCGCCGTGATCACCGACACCGAGCGGGACGAGGTCATATGGCGGGCGGGGGCCGCCGGACGGCTGTTGCTCGGTGACCGGGGTGAGGTCCAGGTCGAGGCCGGGGACGGTCACGAGACGGTCTGGCGCTCGGGATTCGCGGCCCCCGGCGCGCACTACCTGATCCTCACCGACGCGGGCGACCTGGAACTGCTCAACGGCGAGCATGCGCGCCTGGCCAACTCGCGCACCGGTCCGGTCGAGCCGGTGGCGCTGCGGGACACCGCCCCCGCGGCCGACATCACCGCCGGCAGCTACCTGCTCAGCGAAGGCAAGAAGCGCCGGACCGTCGTACGAGAACAGGACGGACAGCTCCGGATCGGCGAGCACTGGCCGAACGGCAGCGGCGGAAGTTACGCGCTGGGCGGGCCGCTGGTCGACTGGCTGGAGCAGGAGGGCACCGTGCTCGGCTGGCGCCTGCTGCCGGTCAACGGCACCAAGGTGAAGGCCCGGACGCTGTGCCTGACCGATGCCGCGGGCACCGTCCTGTGGCACGAGGGCACCCCGAACCCGGCCACGCCGGTGTCCGCGGGCGCCCCCTACGCCCACGGCGGAGCGGAGCTCGGCGTCGGCGGTCGCCTGCGCCGCCAGTCGCTGACCTCCCCTTCCGGCTCGCACACCCTGACCCACCAGGGGAGCGGCGATCTGGTGCTGTGCTGCAACGCCGAGCACCGGGCCGTGTGGTCGGCCGGCACGCACTGGGCCGACGGCGGATGGGCCGAGCTGACGGCCGACGGCGACCTGGTGGTGCACAACCCGCACGGCGCGCCCGTCTGGCGTTCCGGCACGGCCGGTTCGGGAGCCCGGCGGCTCGCCGTCCGCGACGACGGCCGGGTGGAACTGCTCGACGCCGAGGGCCGCGCGGTGTGGTCGGTGGACGCACACTCCTCCTGCGACGCCCCGGCCGTGGACGCACCGCGCGGCGCGGTGCTGCGCCGGGGACAGACGCTCCGCCGGCACTCCCTCACCTCCGCCGACGGCAGCACCGTGCTCGGCCACCACGACGACCAGCGTCTGGTGCTGTTCGCAGCGGACGGCACCTGGCTCTGGTACGCACACCTGGGGGACGTCCGGCGGCCGGGACTGCTCCTGGACGAGGACGGCATGCTGCGGATCCTCGACGACGGCACCGAGCGGCCCCCGCTGGCCGGGCCGGCCGACGAACTGCGCGTCGAGAGCGGGGAAGTCCTGCTGTGCCGCGCGGACGGCACGGTCGTGTGGCGCAACGGCGAAGAGGCGATGGAAACGGACGGTGCCGCACCGGAGCCGGCCGAGGACTTCGAGGCGTGGCTGGAGGAACTGAACGGTCTGGAGTACTTCTGTGTCGCCGTCGTGCACGACACGACACCCGACGAGGCCCTGCTGCGCCTGGGCGCCGACCCCGACCAGATCCGAACGGGCACCTGGGCGGACCTGCTGACGCAGAGCGACATCGAGGACGCCGGCATGGACGACGTGTGCCTGGCCGCGTTCGCCCTCGGCCCGCACACACTGCTCGTCGAGAACAACGGCCACCCGGGGACGGAGAATGCGGCGCTCTCCCCTGGCACCTTCGCCGTGGCCTGTTCCCGCAGCATCAACGCGGACACCAGCTTCATGGTGTACCGCGACGGTGAGGTGGTGGCCGACCACTCGGAAGAGGGAGCCGAGGAGCCGACCACCCCGGAGGTCCGGGCGGCGATGGCGGCGATGGACGCCGACAACCCTCAGGGGGCGGCGTTCGACGCCCCCCTCGAACTCCTCTGCCGCACCGCCGGAATCCGGCCCACGGCGGCAGACGTGACCGGCAGCGGAAGGTGGGTGATACTGCCGGCCCTCGGGTGAACCGGCGGACAGTTCGCTTTGCGCGCGACTCCGGCCCCCTGCACCTGTTCAGGCCGCTCAAGACGGTTGGTCAGAGGTCTTCCACGTCTACCAGCCCGTCCTGGATGGCGCGGGCGACCAGGCTCGCCTTGGTCCGGGCGGGTCGGCCGACGTTCGCGTACTTGATGCGCACCCGGTCGAGATAGGAGTTGACCGTGCGTACGGAGATCCCGAGACGCTGCGCGACCAGTTCCTTCGACTCCGACTGGAACCACTCGATGAGTACGTTCTCCTCGCGCACCGAGAGCTGGGGGCGGTCGGCGCGGGTGTTCGTCCCCAGGGCGCCGGCCAGCGCGGGCGGCATGTAGGGCCGCTCGTCCGCTGCCGCCAGTGTCGCCTCGACCAGGTGGTCCCGGCCCTCACTCTTGGTCAGATAGGTCGCGGCTCCCAGGTCGAGGCAGTTGAGCGCGGTCTTCTCGTCGTCCCGCATCGAATAGACGATCACCTGCCGCCCGGCGTCGACGAGTCTTCGAAGACTGCCGAACGCGGGCCCGCCCTCGGCCAGTTGCAGGTCCAGGACGACGACGTCGGCCGTGCTGCCCGGCTCGGTCCAGGCTTCGCGTACGGAGTCGCCGGACGCGACCACGGTGATGGGTCTGTGCGATGCGGCGTACCACGCCTCCACGCCCGAGAGGATGGCGGGATGGTCGTCGACGACGACCACGCTGACCGGTGCGTTGTCACTCATGTGAGGTCAACTCCAAAGAGCGCCGGTCTTCTCCAGCCCGCCTCCACCCACACACTTCCGCCGCGCATTGTTCGCTCCACGTCCACCAGCGGGTTCGTGGTGTCACCGGGTGCCTCGGCGGCCTCCTCCGTGGCCCCGCCGCCGGCGCAGTCCTCGCTGACCACGCTGACGCGCACCGCTCGGGGTGTCCACACGACGGTCACCCGCGCGGTCGAGCGGGTACGGCCCAGGGTCACCGCCACCGGGTCGACCAGCTCCCTGCGCACCTCCACGGGCACCTCCCCCGGCTTGCCTCGTACGGACAGGCTCACCGTCACCCCCTGATGCTCGACCACCTCCACGCACGCCCGCAACTCGTTCAGCAGCGGGTCCACGACCGCGTCGCTCTCCGCGAACAGGCGGCGCATACGGGCGGCCTCCACGCCGCACCGCAGCCTGACCTCCTCGTCGTGCGGGCTCAGCACACCATGGCCGAGGCCCACGAGCAGCGGCACGGTCGTGGCCGTCAGCGCACGGTAGCGCTCCTTGTGATCACGCTGCATGTCCTCGTGGATACGTTCCCGGGTACGCATTTCCTCCTCCTGCGCGGCCGCGGTCCCCGCGGCCGGCGCCGTCCCGTGGAGCAGGTACGACATCAGTACGCCGACGGAGAGCTGGAAGCCGCAGCTGCCGATCGTGGAGATGCCCAGCGTGGCCCACTGGGCGACGCTCGGCGCCCCGAACAGGAACACAGCGGTCGCGTTGAGCCCGACATGCGCCCCGAGGAACGCCGCGAACAGCCTGACCCGCAGGTCGGCCAGCAGGAACAGCGCATGCCAGCCGACCAGTCCGAACGCCCAGTCCGGCGCGCCCGTCGACAGCTCCGCGGGGAGCGTGAACGCGCATACCGCCGAGACGGCCAGCACCGAAGCCAGGCTCGCCCACCGCACTGCCGGCGGGATCTGCCGGCCACGCAGCAGATAGGCGCCCCCGATCACGGCGACGGCGGCAAGACAGACGAAGCCGGCCGTCTGCGCCCACGGGAGGTGGTACACGTCCTGGTGGACCACGAGCCGGCGCAGCGAGATGGTGAACTGCCACACAAGGCTGATCAGCAGCACGGCCAGTTGGGTCCCGTGAAGGAGCCGCCCGCGGATGAAGCGGACGTCGGCCGTGTGCTGCACCTGCGCGCGGGGCGGGCGCGGTACGCCGGTCGCGGGTGTGCCGTTCATCGCCTGTGGCGCCCCGGTCGGGCCGTGCCAGCGCCATTGCACGCGGGTACCCATGTCCGGACGGGAGGTGACCGTGGCGGAGCCTCCGACCGCGTGCATCCTGGCGATGATGGAGCCGGAGATCCCCCGGCGCCGCGCGGGGACGGACCGCGGGTCGAAGCCCCGTCCCGTGTCGGACAGTTCGACGACGGCGCCGTCCCCTTCCGTCCATGCCCTGAGTTCCGCCTCCCGCACCCCGGCATGGCGTGCCACGTTGGTGACGGCCTCCCGGACCCCGTTGAATATCGCGAGCCCGGGGCCGGAGGGAATCGCGAGCGGGCCTTCGATGCGCGTCTTGAGCCGTACCCTGGCCTGCCCCTCGCCCTCCGGTACGCAGCTCAGAAGAGCCGCAAGATCGACGCTCCCGGTCTCGAACCCGGGCACGGCGGACATGGCTTCAAGGTCCTGTCTGGCGCGCGGAGGGAGCCACGACCAGTCCCGGCCGTCGCCCTGGGAGACCATCAGCAGCGTCGCGCTCGCCGTGTCGTGCAGGGTCGCCAGGTACTCGCGCTCGCTCGCCCTGCGGGCGGCGGCGACCTCCATCTCCCGGCGCGCCGCGGCCCTGATGGCGGCCGACCGGTCGGCCGCCCGGGCCAGCGCCCGAACGATGAGGTAGGCAGCCCTCGACAGGCACACCTGGATGAGCATGCGCACCAGGGGCACCACGTCGAGGCTGCCGCCGGGCGTCGAGAGGACGTCGCCCAGCACGCAGACGACACCGCCCAACGCGGCGAGGGCGGCCCCGGCCAGCGGGCGCGTCGCCCATTCGTACTGGAAGGCGACGACGCTGATGCCGACCATCGCCTCGACCATCACGTTGGCGGCCTCGCCGCCGATCACCGGCTGGGACAAGCCCGTCAACACCACGACGGCCGCGTCCAGCGTCCACAGCAGGGCGAGGGGGAACAACTGCGGGCGGCGCAGCGCGTAGAGGCGTACACCGCAGGCGAGGAAGGCGGGCACCAGCAGGGACACCGCCAGGGGGATGTCCGCCGTGTCCGCCGAGACGACGCCCAGCGCGCCGCACAGACAGACCACGATGGACCGGAGCCACACCCCGAACCGCTCAAGGGCCAGGATCACCAGGCGCTCACCGGACCTGGGGCGGTCCATCGGCTCAGCGACTCCCTCCCCGTTCCCCCCATATCCCCCATGCCACATGAACGACAAGGGTAGTTGACCCGCGATCAAGGCAGAACGCAGTTCGGCGTTCGTGTGGGGCGAACGACCGGCACACCCGGCGGCCGGGCCGGGCTAGTGTCTCCGTCGTACGGGGCCGACACCGGACGGGGCGCGCGACGGCTGCGCCCGCAACAGCTTCGGGTTGCTCGGCCCCGCAGAACTCGTTCGATGCGGCTCCCCTGCAGTGACGGTCAGGATCAGACGGTGAGGCTCGATGGCGAACCCGAGGAGAAGGCACCACCCGTGCATGACTACGACGACCCCGCCTGGGGGCCGCTTCCCGTTCGTCCGGCCGCTCTGCGCTGGCTGCTCCTTCTTCCGCTGACCCTGGTGTTCCTGCCGCTGTGGTGGGTGCTCTGGGTCTGCCTCGCCGTCTGCTTGTACTTCGTGGCGCCGGTGGCCGAGCTCATCGTCTACATGGTGCCGCGTGCCGAGAACGGTGCGACGCGGATGCTGGACGCCACGATCGGCCGGATGCCGTTCCTTCCGCTCTGGTGCGTGACCCCGGTGGCGCTCGTGCGGGAGGGCGACTCGGCGTACTACCGGGCCCGTGTGGACCGGCGCATCGAGAAGCAGACCCGGCGGGTGGAAACCTCCCGGCACCGTCGCGAGTACCACCGCGACCTGGAACTCGGAGCACACCACTTCCGGGGCGCGGGCGCACGTTACGTCCTGGGCGTCGCCTCGGAGCAGGGCTGGAACCTTCATCCGGTGCTGCGCTCGCACCCCCGGCGCCTGCTCCGGCTGCGCCACAACGGCCGGCCCCGCCCACCACATGCCAGATCCTGAGCCGACCCGCCCCGGCGTGCTCACCCGCTTTCAAGGAGACGACACTGAGAAGGAGCGCCCTGCGGTGGCCGACAGTGATCCTCGCGTTGGTGCTCGGCCTGCCCTCGTTGGCCGGCTGCGCCATCGACAAGGGCACGTCACTCGCCGCGGATTTCGAGGAGAACTGGGCCGGTACGCCGGACGTGGCGTCCATCCACACCACCAAGAACAACACCCTGCCCTTCCAGGGAACGTCCACCGGCACGCTGACCCTCAAGGACGGCACTTCGGCCGACCGCGTGACCGCGCTGGTGGGCGAGATGAGGAAGTACGTCGCCCGTCACGGCAAGACCCGCGGCCGGATCGAGGCGGACGGCATCACCTTCACGGTCGTCGCGGACGAGAGGCGCACCGGCGAGGTCCTGGCGCTGTGGCGGTCGCTGACGGCCGACGACCGGGTCAGGAACGCCGACATCAAGGACGAGCCCTGGAAGAAGGCAACGGACCGCTGGCGGATCGAGGTCACCGCGGTCGACGCCACCGGCGCGTTGGCCGTGTTCAAGGACATGTACGCCGAGGGTGACCGGCACCGGCCGCTCTCCGGTGTGATGGTCCTGAGGGTCGAAGGAGGGCTCTTCGTGGAGAGCGACTTCAACGAGCGGTTCCCCGCCGAGGCGATCGCCGCGTACGAGGCGGTGCTCGCCAGGTACCCGGTCGTCGGCGCGACGCTGCGACGCGATGCCGTGTCCGGCTCGGCGGTCAGCATCGTCGTGGCGAAGGGCGCGGATCCGGACGACGCCCGCGAACTCGCCAGGAGCGCGGCGCCGAACCTCGGTACCGCCGTCGAGGTCACCGGCGCCGGCGCCGACTGACCTTTCGGTCACACTCCGCCCACACAGTCCGACCGAGACGAACCCACCCTCCCGTGGATGTCCGCCCCTCGGCCTGGCTCAAGCCGCCCGCACACAGGGCTGATTGTGCCGATTGCCCGGTACAGAAGATTTGTCTCATCAACATCAACCACCGAACACGGGGATGAAATGCAGCACACAGCGCGTACCAAGAGGATGGCGACCGCGACGGCACTCGGCGCACTGACGGTGCTCCTCGCCACCGGATGCTCCTTCAGTGCCGGCGACGCGGAGAAGAAGAGTGAGGCGACGGCCGGCGAAAGCGCCACCGCTGCCGAGGAAAAGCCGACCGCCGAGGAACAGCCGACGACGGAGGAACAGCCGACCGCCGAGGAGCAGCCGACGGCGGAGGAGCAGCCGGTCGGTGACGATCCGTCGAAGCCCGCGAACACGGGCGTCAGCGAGGACGGGGCCGTCCACAAGGCCCGCGTCGCGCAGACCATTTCCGACAAGCTCGCCGCGGACACCGGCAAGCGTCCCGACAGGGTCACCTGCCCCCAGCACCTCCCGGCCCGGGTCGGTGCCACGATCACCTGCGAACTCACGGCAGGCGGCAGCACCTACGACGTCGTCGTCACCGCCACGTCGGTCAACGGCAACCAGGTCCACTACACCTACAAGGTCGACGGCACCGCCAAGTGAAGGGCGGCGCTTCAGCACGTGGGTGGTCGTCCGCGCAGTCACCCGAGGTCGTTCCAGAACGCGCAGTGGTGGCGGGAGGATGCCGAGCGGGTGGGGACGATGTGGTCCGGCGCCAGGGACAGCACCGTCTGCCGGTGCCAGGGCGGCGTTGACGGGCTGTTGGGGTCGCCGGTACGGGCGAAGCGGGTCCAGTAGGAGATCATGGTGTCGGCCAACCGGTGCTGTGCCGCGGTCATGTCGCGGGGCCGGCCGCCCAGGTCGAACAGGTAGGGCAGTTCACTCGCGTGCGGTGCGCCGAGCGGGAACGGCGGCGTACCCGAGGTGAGGGGCGGGGCGTGCTCGTCGGCGAACTCATAACGCCAGACGGGCACGCGCTCGGCCAGCAGGCGCTGGGTACGCAGGGTCGGGCAGGCGAAGTTCGCGTCGCCGATGACAGCCCCGAACACCGGTCCCCCGTCGGTGCGGTGCACCGGGTACTCACGGACGATCGCCCTCGGCTGTCCCGAGGAGGGGAAGAAGGTGGCCGCGACACCGGGCCAGGTGTCGGGGGTGACGGGGTGGCCGGCCTGTACGATCCCGGCGGCCCAGCCGTTGCCCTCGTCGTGGTTGTTTCCGATGAGTACGGGGACGGTATGGAAGCGGCCAGCGGCGATGGCCGTCGCGGGATCGCCGGGCAGCAACGGGGTGCTGTGAGCGGGCTGTTGATCCGCGTCCTGGGCCGAGAGCAGACGCGAGACGTCCACGCGCCGCAGGCAGGCCATGAGGTGGCGCGCGGATCCGCAGTGGACCTTTGCCGCGAGGTCCGCGCCCGTTGCGCGCGCCTCGCTCAGAGGGACGGAGGACGGGGCGAACGGCCGGTCGGGGCGGCCGGTGCAGGGGCCGCTCCCGATGATCGCCCGGTCGAAGAGCCCTGCGGCCGCGGGTGAGACGAGCTGGGCGCAGACGCTGTAGCCACCCGCCGACTCGCCGGCCAGCGTCACGTTGTGGGCGTCGCCGTCGAAGGCGCCGATCTCGGTGCGGATCCAGCGCAGCGCGGCCTGCTGGTCGGCCAGTCCGAAGGTGCCGGAGCCGGGCAGTCCGCTGTGCGCGAGGAAACCGAGTGCTCCGAGGCGGTAGTTGACGGTGACGATCACGGCGTCGCCCCGGGTGGCCATGCGGTGGGCGTCGTAGGAGCTGCCCGCTCCGGTGGTGAAGCCGCCGCCGTGCAGCCACACGATCACCGGACGGGGGCGGGCGGGTCCCGCGCCGTCGGGCGTGGTGACGTTCAGGTGGAGACAGTCCTCGTCGGTGCTTCCGCCGGGCACCTCGCCGGCCGGCTGTGGGCAGGGGCTCGCGGGCCGGGTGGCGTCCCGTGTCCCGGACCAGGGGGCCGGAGGGTGCGGTGGCGCCCAGCGCAGGCCGCCGACCGGGGGTGCGGCGTACGGAATGCCCTCGAAGGTGCGGTAGCCGTCATGGGCGGCGCCCCTGACCAGGCCGTCGTGGGTGCGTACCGTCGTGGCAGTGCCGGTGGCGGAAGCGATGGCGGTGCCGGTGGCGGGCCGGGCGGGCTCCGTCGGCGGTGGTGCGGTCCAGCCCGTGGCGAGTGCGGCCATGAGGGCGCAGCCCAGGGTGGTCAGGACTCGGTGCATGGTGATCGCCTCCCCGTTCGGTCAGCTGCCGCCCATACCGCCCTGCGCGGCGATCATGGTCGTCGGCAGAGCGCGTACCGCTTTCTCCAGGCCTGGCGCGACGGCGGCGAGACTTGCCGTGCAGGCGTCGATACGGGCCCGGAAGGTCTTCTGGTCCTGTCGTGGGACGACCGAGCGGATGCCGCCGGCCGTGGCCAGCGCCAGCAGCGCGGCGTCGGCGACGGGGAGGTCCCGCACGGGGCCGTCCGCGTGCAGCACCGCGGTGACGCGGGCGCGCAGGGCGGCGGGCACGGAGCGGTCCGTCATGGTCAGCCGCTGTGTGCCGAAGGGGGTGCGGGGCGCCTTCGCGGTGAGCAGGCCCGCCGCGACCAGCCGGTCCTCCACCTCGGTCAGGGTCCGCTTGCGATGGCGGCGTACGAGGTGCTTCCAGCCGTGCCCGCCGGCGGCGTCGCGCAGGACGCCGTCCAGGACCAGGTCGCCGGTCGGCGCGGTGCCGGACACGGTCACCGTGCCGGCATCCTCGACCAGCCGGCCGCGTGACGCGAGGTCGATCAGGGCGGCGGCGCGCACCAGCAGCTGGGTGCGGGAACGGTTGTAGGGGCCTTCGGCCGCGTCGTCGTGGGCGAGCAGATACATGTGGCAGGCCAGGTCGTCGTTCACACCTCGACGCTACGGCCGCATGCCCCGGGCGCGGATCGGCCGCGCGGACGGACTGGCACTGGGAGCACAGGAGGATCGCGGCCCGGTCTCCTCCCTGAGGAGGAGACGGCGTGCTCAGGGGCGGCGCGGCTGCATGCGCCCCTGGTCGAAGGCTGCCAGCCGCACGAGCCGGTGGTCAGAAGCTGCCCGGCGGCACGAGCCGGTGGTCAAGGGCTGCGCGGCTGCACGAGTCCGTGGTCGTAGGCCGCGACGACGGCCTGGACGCGGTCACGCAGGCCCAGTTTGCGCAGCACCGCGGTGACATGGTTCTTGACGGTGGCCTCCGATACGCGCAGCCGCCCGGCGATCTCCGCGTTAGACAGCGCCTGTCCGATCAGCGTGAGCACCTCCCGCTCCCGGCCGGACAGATCCCGCAGGGAGGGCGGCGGCGCCGGGTCGGGCGTCGTGCGCAGGAACCGGTCGAGGACACGGCTCAGCACGACAGGCGCGAGCAGCGCGTCGCCGCGCGCGGTCAGCCTGATCGCGTCGACGAGTTCGCCGGGGCGCATGTCCTTCAGCAGGAAGCCGCTCGCCCCGGCCCGCAGCGCGGCGACCACATGGGCGTCCACGTCCCAGGTGGTCAGCACGAGCACCCGGGCCGGGCTGCCGGACTCGGCGATCTGCCGGGTCGCCTCGATACCGTCCACTCCGGGCATGCGTACGTCCATCAGCACCACGTCGGGTTCCAGTTCCCGCGTCAGCCGCACCGCTTCGCGGCCGTCGCACGCCTCGCCGACCACCGTGAGGTCGTCCCGCGCATCGATGATCATGCGAAATCCGGTACGGACCAGGGCCTGGTCGTCTGCCACCACCACACGAAGCGTCATGGCGTACGCTCCACCGGCAGCCGTGCCGCCACCTCGAACCCGCCCCCGGGCAGCGTTCCTGCGCGCAGGCTGCCGCCGACCAGGTGTGCGCGTTCCTTCATCCCCACCAGTCCGCGTCCTGTCCCCGCCGCGACCGCCCGGGCCTGGGCCGTACGCCCCCTGGCCTGGGGCGTGCGCCCGTTGTCGACCACCGTGACCAGCACGCATCCGCCTTCGGTGGTGACGCGCACCTTCACCTCATCGGCGTCGGCCGCGTGCCGCAATGTGTTGGTGAGGGCCTCCTGAATGATCCGGTACGCCGCCAGGTCCACCGTGGCCGGCAGCCCGGCTGTGGCGTCCTCGCGGTGCACGTGCACCGTCATCCCGGTCGCGCGGACCGTGTCGGCCAGCTCATCCAGGCGCGCGAGCGAGGGCCCGGGCTCCTGATGCTTCCCGGAGGGGTCCTCCTCCATGTCCGGCCGGAACGCGCGCAGCAGCAGCCGCAGTTCGCCCAACGCCGAGCGGGCGCCCGTCTCGATGAACCGCAGCGCCTGACGTGCTTGTTCGGGCTGCCTGGTGAACACGTCGTCGGCGGCGCCCGCCTGAATGACCATCACCGACAGGGTGTGCGCCACGACGTCGTGCACCTCGCGGGCGATCCGCGCTCGCTCCTCCACCACCGCCCGCCGCAACTCCGCCCGCAGCCGGGCCTGCTGAGCCCTGCGCCACTGCCCCGCGGTCCACGCCAGCACCACCGCAAGCAGGTAGACGGCGAGGCCGGCGGGACCGCCCGCCGCGAACGCCAGGGGCGCCGGAAGGAGCATCGCCGCGAGTGCTCCGGCCGATGCCCGCCGCGGCCTGGTGGCCGACACCACGCACAAGGCGACCTGTGCGGCGAGAAGCGCCCCCGTCAAGGTCACCGCCGGCAGCAGTGCCCACACCCCCAGCCCTGCCACCGCGACCACGACCAGCACGGCGACCGGGGCGCGCGCCAGCCATCGCAGAGCACAGACCTGCACAAGAACCAGGGCCGCCGCGACCGGCGCTCGCCCACCGTGGTCGACGCCCGCGACCAGCACCGAGGTACCGAGCACGCCCAGCACCAGAAAAGCCGGCCCCCACCACAACGCCCGGGCCGCTCGGGACGACAACCCGTCCCGCGCTCCCCCGGCGAACACGTCCTGCGGCTCTCTGCTGCTGCGGTCCACGTAGCGACCTTATCCAGCGGATGGCGAGCGTTGGACCTGACCTGACCTGGCCGGGGCTCGGCGTGGCGCGCGGCCCCGGCATCGGGCCGTGGGTCAGGACAGGGGGTGCAGCCAGTGGGCCTCCGGTTCTGTTGCGATCAGACCCGCGATCGCGGCGAAGTACGTCTGCATGAACGGCTGCGAGACGTGCGCCAGCAGGTGGGCGCCGGAGGACCAGCGCTCATAGAAGGCGAAGGCGCCCGGCTGGTCCGGCGTGGTGTGCACCACGTACTGCTCGCATCCGTCCTCCTTCCTCGTGAGGCCGATGATCGCCTGAATCTCGCCCAGCAGCCGCCCCTCCTCGCCCGCCTTGGCCCTGGCGTATCCGTAGACCGCGACAGGCGTGTCGGAGGCGAGGATGTCGGCAGGGATGAGGCCGTCGGTGATGTCGTCAGTGCTCATGGGGTTCCACTCCGTCATAGTCGGATCCGTCGGCGTCGATGGCCGACTGCCCGGAGCGTAGGAGCTGACGTTGATGTCAGGGGCAAGTCCGGTGACGGACAAAGGGTCAGCCCGGCGGACGCACGGCCCTCGTCGGCCGCGCACTCTCACCTGCCCGCGCCGAGACGTCTACCGGGACAGGAACCGTGCGATGCCCTGCATCAGGAGCGGCGGCGGATCGGTCAGTCCCGAAACGATGACGACCAGCTCCCGCCCCAGTTCGGGCCAGTCCTTCCAGACTGCCGGGCTCCTGGTCACAACGGCGGACAGCAGGTCGCCCTCGTACATGTCGCCCTCGGCCATCGGGTCGTCCCGCAGCACCTCCAGCGCGAGCGGCAGAAGGTGGGCAAGTCCGTCGTTCTGCCCGATCAGCAGACGCATGTCCTCAACGGTCAGCTCGCCGACCGGCCGACGCCGAAGGACGTGCGCCGCCGCGACAAGGCGACTTGCCCCGGCCGGTGGGGGCGGCCGGAAGTCGCGCTCAAGTTCCTCCAGGGAGCGCTCACGGTCTATGGGGCGGGGCATGGCCCGATCGTCCCACGCCGTAGGTCCCGGCCGCGGCCGGCAAGGTCGCTGTCCTCGCGCATACGGCTCGCCAGGCCTGGAGCTGGTTGACCCCGCGGCCACGCCTCGCCGACGGCCGAGTCCCGCTCAGGCCTCAGGTCACGTCAGCAGGCCGGCGAGCGCGGCGTGGTCGTGGTAGTCGCGTGACCAGGCGACCTGCCCGTCCCGGACGCAGAACACGGCGATGTTGTGCGTGCTGACCGTCGTGCCGTCCGTCGTCCGGGTCACGTCCTGGTCCCACTCCCCCACGACGACCTCCGGGTCGGCCGTCCCGTGCACCTCGACGTTGCGTGGCGACAGCGTGACCGGGGCCGCGCCGAACACGGCGAAGTGCTGCTCGATCTCGGGCCGGCCCGTCAGCACGACCTCGGCGGGCTTGGCGAACGGCTGCCGCACCACCGCGTCCTCGGCGTACAGACCGACGGCCGTCGTCAGGTCCCGGTCGGCGAGCGACTTCAGCAGAAGCTCGAAGACCTCACGGGGATCACGGACCGCGTTGTCGGGCATGATTGCCTCCAGAAGTTAGAATCGGAGTGACCACTCCGTTAGAGACGTTACGGAGTGACGACTCCGCTTGTCAAGGAAGGGTTCCCGTGTCTCCCCGAGCCGACGCCGCACGCAACCGATCCGCCGTACTCCGCGCCGCCGACGAGGTCTTCGTCGAACTCGGGGTGACGGCGTCGACGGAGGAGATCGCCCGGCGGGCCGGGCTCGGAATCGGCACGGTCTTCCGCCACTTCCCCACGAAGGAAGCCCTGCTCAAGGCGGTCTACGAGCAGCGCCTGGAGCACCTGGCCACCCGTGCCACGACCGTCGGGACGGGCGACGCCTCGCCCGGCTGGTTCCGGGAGTTCTTCACCGGCATGGCCACCACGTCGGCCGAGAAGCTGATCCTCGCCGACGCCCTGAGCGATCTGCACGTGGACGCCGACCCGGAGGTCACCGCCCGGCTGCGCTCGGTTGTCGGCGCCCTGCTCCAGCGCGCGCAGGCCGCCGGGGCCGTGCGCGAGGACGTGTCGTTCGACGATCTGATCGCCCTGCTGATCGCGGCCGGCCGAGCCGCCCAGGCCACCGCGGACGCTTCGACCCGCGCCCGCCTGATCGACGTCATCCTGGACGGCCTGGAGCCCCGCGGGTAGCTCGGACCACGATGGCCCCGGTACAACGCGCTCTCGGCCGGGCGGTGTTCGATGCGACTGCCCGACCGGCAGCCGGGCGGCTGGACACCGGAACGACGCCGGGACGCTGCCGGACGAAGATCAGTGCAGGTAGCGACCCGGATAGGGTCACCCCCATGCGCCTCGCTCTCTTCGACCTGGACGGCACTCTCGTCGACCGCACGGCCGCCTTCGCGGACGCCATAGCCACCCTCAGCGCCGACCACGGCTACGGCCCGGACATCGAGCACTGGCTGCTCACCGAACTCGCCGACCGGGCCGACCGCAGTGACTTCGACCGCCTTGCCGCCACCTTCCAGCTCGACGAGTCTCCCGGTCATCTGTGGCGTGTGTACGTCGACCGCATGGCAGCCGCCGTCACCTGCCGCCCCGCCGTCCTCGCGAGCCTGACCCGGCTCAAGGACGCCGGCTGGAGCATCGGCGTCGCCACCAACGGCGCCAGCGACATCCAGCGTGCCAAGATCCGTGCCACCGGCCTCGCCGAACTGATCGACGGCATCGCCGCCTCCGGCGACATCGACGTCCGCAAGCCCGATCCGCGGCTCTTCGAACTCGCCGCCGCGCGCTGCGGCACCCAGCTCACCCCCGGTGACTGGATGACCGGCGACAATCCGCTGACCGACATCGCGGGCGGCTTCAACGCGGGTCTGCGCGCGATCTGGGTACGCGGCAGGCCGTGGCCCGACGGCCTCGCCACACCCCACCACACCGTCGACGACGTCACCGACGCCGTCGACCACCTCCTGACCCACTCCGCGGAGTAGCCCGACGCCGCCGCCGACACCGATGACGGCGACGGCGACGGCGACGACCGGGTCACGACGTGTCCTGCACGCCCTGCGGTCCCATGGCCAGCATCAGGGTCCTGAGCGCGCACAGTTGGAAGAGCACGGGTGCGTCCGTCATCAGCGTCGGGTTGCGCTGGAGAGGACGGGGCCGAGGTCGTCCGTGACACGGGCCCCGGACTCAGCCGCCCCTGAAAACAATCCCTGTCCGCGACAGGGCTGAACCGCGTCAGTCGAGGGCGTGGTCGCGGCCGGTCCGCAGGATCTCGTCGGAGAGCTCCGGCTCGACGTGGCGTATGGCCCGCGCGAGCGTCATCGCGCCGACCATCTCACTGAGCAGGCGCATGGCCCTGTGACGGGCCTCGCCCGGGTCGAGTTCATGGCCCTCCTCCTCGGCCTCACGCTGGAATTCGGCGGCGAAGCCGGCGAGATAGCCCTCGACCCCTGTGGCGTACGCGCTCTGGACGCCTTCGCTGTGCCGTCCCGCGTCGACGACCAGGGAGGCAGAAGGACAGCCGCCGTCCGGGGCGTCCCGGTGTGCGGTGGACAGGTATCCGGCCACGACCCGCTCCAGCGGCGAGCCGCCCTGGTCGGGTCCCTCCTCCACCGTCCGGGCCAGGCTGCCGAGCGAGGCGGCGAAGGAGGCCCCGCACACCTCCACGACCAGGTCGTCCTTGGACGCGAAGTGGTTGTAGAAGCCGCCGTGGGTGAGTCCGGCTTCCTTCATCAGCTCGGCGATACCGACCGCGTCGATGCCCTGCGAGCGGAACATGCGGCCCGCCGCTTCGAGGATGTTCTGCCGGTTACGGGCCTTGTCCTCCTTGGTGATCCGCGGCATGGCCGTCCTCTCGCGTCGCTGTCGACTTGACCTTTTCAATGACGGCTCTCATCATAACAAGAGTTTCAATGATGCGTGTCATCAAAAACCCATGGAACGGGAGCGTCATGCGTGCCATCACCTATGACCAGCACGGAGAAGCCGGGCAGGTACTGCGCCTGAGCCAACAGCCGCCCCCTGCCGCCCCCGCGGCCGGACAGGTGCGGCTACGGGTGCTGTCCCGGCCCGTCCATCCCGGCGACCTGGCGGGAGTGGCGGGTTTTCCGGGCGCGTCGCAGCAGCCGTTCGCCGCGCCACGGACACCCGGCCTGGAGGGAATGGGCGTCGTCGAGACCGTCGGCGAGGGCGTGCGGGACCTGCGGCCCGGTCAGCGGGTCGCGTTCTTCCCGGTGCCCGGCGCGTGGAGCGAACTCCTCACGGCACCGGCCGATCTGGTGGTGCCGGTGCCCGAGGGCGTCAGCGACGGCACCGCGGCCCTGATGCTGGTCAACCCACTCACCCTGCTCATGCTGCTACGGGCCGTCGAGGACGCCCAGCACGGCAAGCCTGGCCCGGTGGTGCAGACGGCCGCCGGTTCGTCGGTGGGCAGATTGGTCGCCACGGCAGCGCTCAGGCACGACATCCCGCTGGTCAACCTCGTACGCAGCGCCACGGGGGCGCAGGCCTTGCGGCAGCGTTTCCCCACGCTGCCGACCGTCTCGACGGCCGACGCGGACTGGCGTACCCAGGTCCGGGACGCGACCGGTGGCCGGGGCGCCCAGGTCGTACTGGACGCGGTGGGCGGATCCCTGACCGGTGAGCTGGCCGCGCTGCTCGACGACGGCGGCACGCTGATCACCTACGGACAACTCGGCTCCGGGAGCACGCCGTTGGAGTCGCTCGCGCTGACGCCGCGGGAGCTGACCGTGCGGGGCGTGTCCATCAGCCGGTGGATGACCCGCGCGCCCGGGGAACGGGCCGAGGACGTCGCCTTCGCCACCGATCTGGCCGCGACCGCCCCGGAACTCTTCGAGGTGGCCGCCGAGTACGACCTCGCCGACTTCGCGCAGGCCGTCGGCCATGTCCGGCGCCCCGGCAAGAGCGGAACCGTCCTGCTCACCAGCCCCGCATCCTGAACCCCACGAAGGACACCGCCATGAAGATCGGAACCCTCGGCGCCGGAACCGTCGCCCAGGCCATCGCCCGCCATGCCGTGGCCCACGGCCACCCGGTCGTCCTGAGCAACAGCCGCGGCCCCGCCTCCCTGGCCGGCCTCGCCGACGAACTCGGACCGCTCGCCCACGCCGGCACCCCGGAGGAAGCCGCCGCGGCCGACCTCGTACTCCTCGCGGTCGGCTGGCCACAGATCCCGGACGCGACAGCCGGCCTGCCGGACTTCGGCGGACGCATCGTCATCGACGCCACCAACCAGTTCGCCTCGCTGCCCCCGCACCCGAAGATCGCCGATCTCGGCGAACTGACCGGCAGCGAGTACGTGGCCTCACTGCTGCCCGGCGCCCGCGTCGTCAAGGCGTTCAACACCCTCTACGGCCAGTACATCGCCGCCGATCCGCGTCACCCGGCCGGACGCCAGGTGCTGTTCCTCGCCGGTGACGACGCCGACGCCAAGACGACCGTCGCGGACCTCACCGCGGACTTCGGGTTCGCGCCCGTCGATCTCGGCTTTCTCCGCGAGGGCGGACGCCTCATGCAACTCGGCGGCCCGCTCTCCGCCCTCCACGCCCTCAAGCAGGACTGAGCCGGGCCCGCGCCCAGCACCAGCCGTCCTCCTCATCCGCCCTCCGCCACAAGGAAGTCACTCATGACCACCCAGCCCCTGCTGCAGCCCGTCCGCCTCGGCGCGCTGGAACTCCCCAACCGCGTCGTCATGGCCCCCATGACCCGCGCCCGCGCCCACAACACCGAACTGGCGCCCACCGACCTGCACGCGACCTACTACGCGCAGCGCGCCGGCGCCGGACTGATCGTCACCGAGGGAACCTGGGTCAGCCCCGACGCGATCGGCTTCATCAACGTCCCCGGCATCTACACCGACACCCAGACCGCCGGCTGGGCGAAGGTCACCGAAGCCGTCCACGAGGCGGGCGGGCGGATCGTCTCCCAGCTCGGCCACGTCGGAGCGGCCTCCCATCCCGACCACCTCGGCGGCCGTCTGCCCGCCGGGCCCTCGGCCGTCAACCCCGGCGAGAAATCCTTCACCTCCTCGGGTCCGAAGGACACCGTCACCCCGCGCGCCTTCACCGCCGCCGAGATCGCCGGCACCGTCGCCGACTACCGCCGTGCGGCCGAGAACGCCCGCCGCGCCGGTTTCGACGGCGTCGAACTCCACGCCCAGGTCTCCCACTTGATCCCGCAGTTCCTCAACCCCCGCCTGAACCGGCGCACCGACGCCTACGGAGGCAGCGGCGAGAAGCGGGCCCGGCTCCTCCTCGACATCCTCGACGCCGTCGGTGACGTCTGGGGCGGCGACCGTGTCGGCGTGAAGATGTCCCCGGGCTGGACCAGCGGTACGGCGTTCACCGCGGACGAGGAGACCCTCGCCGACTACGACCAGCTGCTCAAGAAGCTCAACGACAGCGACCTGGCCTATCTTCACCTCCTGGGCGCCCCCGGCACCATCGAGGAGCGCATCGCCCTCTTCTCCCGCTACCGCGCCCACTACCAGGGCAACATCGTCGCCAACCTCGGCTTCACCCAGGCCCTCGGCAACGGCATACTCGCCCACGGTGTCGTCGACGCGGTCTCCTTCGGCGCCCCCTACATCGCCAACCCCGACCTGGTCGAGCGCTTCAGGCACGGCCACCCGCTGGCCGACGCCGACCAGGACACCCACTACGCCGGCCACACCGAGGGCTACACGGACTACCCCGCCTTCACCGCCGGCTGAGCGCAACGGGCCCAGGCGCCGCCCCTCATGACGCGCGCTCACACAGGGGTGCCGGCGGAGAGGGCCCGGCGCTCGGCGCGATCGGAGACCAATGAGAGGTACACCGAGGCAGTCCACGTCATGCTGCGGTCGCGCGGGTCGTCGAGGGGGCCGGCGGGCACGGCGCCCGGAGCCGGAAACCCGGAAACCGCCGGACGGTCCTACCGTTCGCCCACCGGTGCCCACCACACCACAGTGGTCCCGCCGCCGTCCGTACGGCCCAACTGCAGTTCCCCGCCCAGCTGCCCGGCCCGTTCCGCCATGTTGTTCAGGCCGCTTCGGCGACCCTCGGGCGGAATGCCCACGCCGTCGTCGGAGACCGTCAGGCGCACCTCGCGCCCGTCGGTCTCCAGAACCACCGCGGCACACGTGGCCCGGGCGTGCCGGGCGATGTTGGTCAGGGCCTCGGAGAGCACGGCCACCACGTGGTCGGCCGTCTCCTTGGCGACCTGGGTGTCCACCAGTCCCTCCATCTGGAGGCTGGGCGTGAAGCCGAGCACCGGCGCCGCCTCGCCGACCACGCGGGCCACGCGGGCCCGCAGGCCCGGCGCCGCGGCGCCCTCGCGGGAGCGCAGGCCGAAGATGGTCGCCCTGATGATCTTGATGGTTTCGTCCAGGTCGTCCACCGCCCGCGACACGCGTTCCGAGGCCTCGTCGTGCTCGATGAAGCGGCCCGCGCTCTGCAGTGTCATGCCGGTGGCGAACAGCCGCTGGATCGCCAGGTCGTGGAGGTCGCGGGCGATCCGGTCACGGTCCTTGAGGACCGCGATCTCCTCGGCGTCCTCACGGCGTTCCGCCAGTTCCATGGCGATCGCGGCCTGTGCGGCGAAGCCTTGCAGGGCTTCCGTCTCCTTCGCGGTGAACGCCGCCCCGCCGGACTCACGTACCAGCAGGACGATGCCTCGTACCCGTTCGCCCGTTCCGATGGGGACGGCCACGGCCGGACCCAGCCCGGTGAACCGCGGCGGGCCGGACGCGGCCCGCTCCTCCGCGGAGATGTCGGGACTGGCGACGGAGGCGGCCCGCGAGTACGCCCGGCCGATCAGACCGTCGTCCACCGGCAGCACCAGCCCTCGATGCGCCTCGGCCCCTTTGCCGAAGGCCAGTTCGGCGGTGAGCGAGTCCGTGTTCTCCATGGGCAGGGCGACCACCGCCAGCGCCGCCGAGGTGATGTCCCTCGCCCGCTCCGCGATCAGCCCCAGGACCTCGGCGCGGTCCCTGCCCGACATCAGGCAGTGGGTGATCTCCGCGCTCGCCCGCAGCCAGCGTTCACGCAGCCTCGACTCCTCGTACAGCCGGGCGTTGTCGATGGCCACGCCGGCCGCCACCGCCAGCGTCGACAGGACCGACTCGTCCTCCTCGTCGAACTGCGCCCCGCCCCGCTTCTCGGTCAGATAGAGATTGCCGAAGACCTGCTCCCGTACGCGGATCGGGACACCGACGAAGGTGTTCATCGGCGGATGATGGGGCGGGAATCCGTACGAGGCCGGGTGCCCGGACAGCTTCCCCAGCCGCAGGGGCTCGGGGTGACGGATGAGTTCGCCCAGGATGCCGTGCCCCTGGGGGAAGTGGCCGATCTCGGCGATCTGTTCCTCGCTGATCCCGACCGTGTGGAAGGCCGACAGCCGCCTGCCGTCGGGCCCGATCACCCCCAGGGCGGCGTAGCGCGCGTCCACGAGCACGGCCGCGGCCTCGACGATGCTGTGCAGCGCCTGCTCCAGATCCAGCTCCCGGCCCACGGAGAGCACGGCCTCCAGCAGGCCGTGCACCCGGTCGCGCGTACCGCGGGCGGCGTCCAGCCTGGCCTGCAGTTCCTCCAGCAGCTCGTCCAGTCTCAGCTGCGGCAGCGGCACACGGGCCTGACGGGACTCCTCGGCGCTTCCCACCGCTTGATCCTCCCGGTCCCCTCGGCGCACGGACAGCCGACCGTTGCGGTCGGCTGTCACGCTATCGGCCCGATGCGGTCCTGTGCGGTCGGGGGCGGGAGAGCGTACGGATCCGGCCCCGCTGCCGGGCCGGGGGGCCGCAACTCCCTTCAGTTCTGGGGCAGTCGGGCCGAGACGTACTCGGTGAGGTCGAGCAGCCGGTTGGTGTAGCCCCATTCGTTGTCGTACCAGCCGAAGACCTTGACCAGGTCGCCGTGGGCCTGGGTCAGCGGGGCGTCCAGGACGCACGAGGCGGGGTCGCCGACGACGTCGCGGGAGACGATCGGGGCGTCGGACACCCGCAGGACGCCTCGCAGCGGGCCGTCCGCGGCCTCCCGGAACGCCGTGTTGATCTCGTCCGCGGACGCGGGCCGCGCCAGGACCACGCTCAGGTCGGTCAGCGAGCCGTCCTCGACGGGGACGCGGACGGCGATGCCGTCGAGTGTGCCCGCCAGTTCCGGCATGACCAGGCCCACGGCGCGGGCGGCCCCGGTACTGGTGGGGATGATGTTCACGGCGGCGCTGCGGCCCCGGCGGAGGTCCTTGTGCGGGCCGTCCAGGACGACCTGGTCGTTGGTGTAGCCGTGGATGGTGGTCATCAGTCCCTTGACGATGCCGAAGTGATCGTTCAGCACCTTGACCATGGGAGCGACGCAGTTGGTGGTGCACGAGGCGTTGGAGACGACGTGGTCCCGCTGTGCGTCGTACGTGTTCTCGTTGACGCCCATCACGATCGTGCCGTCGACTCCCTTGCCCGGTACGGAGAGCAGCACCTTGCGCGCTCCCGCCTTCAGGTGGAGTCCGGCGTCCTCCCGGGTGCGGAAGCGGCCGGTCGACTCGATGACCACGTCCACGCGGAGGTCGCCCCAGGCCAGCGCGGCGGGGTCCCGCTCGGCGGTCACGGCGATGCGGTGTGCGTCCACGGTGAGTGAGGTGTCGTCGTGCCCGATGGCGCGGTGCAGCCGTCCGTAGGTGGAGTCGAACTCAAGCAGGTGCGCCAGAACCGCCGGTGAGGTGATGTCGTTGACCGCCACGACCTCCACCGGTGTGCCCGCGCCCGTCCCCGCGCGCTCCAGCACGCAGCGCAGGTAGTTGCGTCCGATGCGGCCGAAGCCGTTGATGCCCACCCGCACACTCATGTCCGCCGTCCTTCCGGTCCGTCCCGTGTCTGTCTCCGGTGCCAGCGTGCGGGCGCGTGACCGGGCGGGGCTTGGGCCGTACGGGGGCGGGCCGGGGGACGTTCGGCCCTGCTACGTGCGGACTCGGGCTCCCCTAGCACTCGGGCTCCCGGGGCTCCCGAGCCCCGGTCTCAGCGTCCTTCGTTCTTGGGCCTGTCCTGCGTCTGGGCCTGCGCCTGGGTGGCGATGACGGCCGCCTGGATGCGCCGCTCCACACCCAGCTTGGCGAGCAGCCGGGAGATGTGGTTCTTGACCGTCTTCTCGGCGAGGAAGAGACGCTGTCCGATCTGACGGTTGGTCAGACCCTCGCCGATCAGGGCCAGGATCTCCCGTTCCCGCTCGGTCAGGCCGGGCAGCACGTCCGGCTCCTCCTTGGGCTGGTCCCCCGCGCGCAGACGGGCCATCAGCTGGGCGGTGGCGCTCGGATCGAGCAGGGACTGGCCCGCGGCCACCGTGCGGACGGCCGACACCAGGTCCCCTCCCCTGATCTGCTTCAGGACGTACCCCGAGGCCCCGGCCATGATCGAGTCGAGCAGGGCCTCCTCGTCGTCGAAGGAGGTCAGCATCAGACAGGCCAGATCCGGCATGCGTGAGCGCAGCTCCCGGCACACGGTCACCCCGTCCCCGTCGGGCAGCCGGACGTCGAGGACCGCCACCTGGGGACGCAGGGCGGGCACGCGTACCAGGGCCTGTTCGACGGTTCCGGCCTCGCCGACCACGGTGATGTCCGGCTCGTCGTTCAGCAGGTCGTGCACCCCACGCCGTACCACCTCGTGGTCGTCCAGCAGGAAGACCCGGATGGAGCCGTCGGGGCCCGTCCGCTCGCTGTCGGCCATCGCACGCTCCCTCGTGTACGCCGGACGCCGATGTCCGCACCCGCGCGCGTACCGGCTTCTTCTGCTGCTGGATCCTTCCGGTTCCCGGACCGGACGACCAGGGCCGGTCGGCCCCGATTCCCCAGACGGGCCGGTGCTCCACGAGGGTCACACGGGCCGACCGGCCCATCGGAAGGGACGTCCAGCACCTCCTCCGCCGCCGGCGGCGGTCCGACGCTGAGGGAAGGCACACCCACAGGTCCGCGGTACCGAGCCGAGGAGCGCATGTCATGGTCCGTCACGTGTACGACTTCACCGAAGGCGGTCGTGACATGGCCGGCCTGCTCGGTGGCAAGGGAGCGAATCTGGCCGAGATGACCGGGCTCGGCCTTCCGGTGCCGCCGGGGTTCGTCGTCACCACCGAGGCCTGCCGGGCCTTCCTGGCCACCGGCGCGGAGCCCGAGGGCATGTCCCGGGAGATCTCCCGTCATCTGTCGGCCCTGGAGGCCGCCACCGGGCGGAGCCTGGGGCAGCCGGACGACCCGCTGCTGCTGTCCGTCCGCTCCGGAGCCCGGTTCTCGATGCCGGGCATGATGGAGACGGTCCTCGACATCGGGTTGACCGACGCCTCCGTGCAGGGGCTGGCCAAGGTCTCCGGGAGCGAGCGGTTCGCCTGGGACTCGTACCGCAGGCTGGTGCAGATGTTCGGCAGTACGGTCATGGGCGTCGACGCCGAACTGTTCGAGCGGGCCATGTCGCTGCTCAAGGACAGGCGCGGTGCCCCGGACGATCTGCGGCTGGACGCGGGCGACCTCGCCGAACTCGTGGAGACGTACAAGAACGTGATCCATGTCGTGACGGGTGACCACTTCCCGCAGTCGCCCGCCGAGCAGCTGCGCCGGGCGGTGCTCGCGGTCTTCCGCTCGTGGAACGGGGAACGCGCCCGTCTGTACCGGCGGCGCGAGCACATCCCCGACGATCTGGGCACGGCGGTCTGCGTGCAGCGCATGGTGTTCGGCAATCTCGGTCCCGACTCCGGCAGCGGTGTCGCCTTCACCCGTGACCCGGCGACCGGCCGCAGCGGCCCGTACGGCGACTACCTGGCCGACGCCCAGGGCGAGGACGTCGTCGCCGGCATCCGCAACACCGTGCCCCTGGCCGAGCTGGAACGGCTCGACGCGACCTCGTACCAACAGCTGCGCGGGCACCTGCGGACGCTGGAGCGCCACTACCGGGACCTGTGCGACATCGAGTTCACCATCGAGCGCGGCAGGCTGTGGATGCTGCAGACCCGGGTGGGCAAGCGGACCGCCGAGGCCGCCTTCCGTATCGCCGCCGAGCTGGCCGACGAAGGGCTCATCACTCCCGCCGAGGCTCTGTCGCGGGTCGGCGGGGACGGGCTCGCCCGGCTGATGTTCCCCCGCTTCGACACCTCCGCGACCGGGGATGCGCTGGCCCGCGGCCTGCCCGCCTCGCCGGGTGCGGCGGTGGGCGCCGCGGTCTTCGACTCCGCCGAGGCCGTACGGCGTGCCGCGGCCGGGGAGGAGGTCGTGCTGGTCCGCCAGGAGACGACCCCCGACGATCTGCCCGGCATGGTCGCCGCCCGGGCCGTGCTCACCGGCCGCGGCGGCAGGACCAGTCACGCGGCGGTCGTCGCCCGCGGGATGGGGAAGGTCTGCGTCTGCGGCGCCGAGGAACTCACCGTGGACGCCGAAGCACGGCGCTTCACCACAGCCACCGGCGCCGTCGTCGAGGAGGGGACGGTCGTCTCCGTGGACGGCTCCACGGGTGCCGTGTACCCGGGCGCGGTCCCCCTGGTCGACTCCGCCGTCATGCGGTACCTGGAGACGGGCGAACGCGGCGAGCGGTCGGCCCGGGTCGTCGACGCGGTCGCCCGAGCGCTGCAACAGGCCGACGCCACACGGCGGTTGGAGGTACGGGCCAATGCCGACACGCCGGAGGACGCCGCCCGGGCCCGCCGGTTCGGCGCCCAGGGTGTCGGCCTGTGCCGCACCGAGCACATGTTCCTCGGGGAGCGCCGCAGGCTCGTCGAACAGATGATCCTGGCCGCCGACAGTGCCGCTCGCGAACGCGCCCTGGCCGCGCTGCTTCCCCTGCAGCGGCAGGACTTCGCCGGCATCCTCGAAGCGATGGACGGCCTGCCGGTCACCATCCGCCTCCTCGATCCGCCGCTGCACGAGTTCCTGCCCGACCGCACCGAACTCGCCGTACGCATCGCCACCGCCGAGGCACACGGCGACCCGCCGGATCCGCACGACACCGAACTGCTCGACGCCGTCAACCGCATGCACGAGGAGAACCCGATGCTCGGCCTGCGCGGTGTGCGCCTCGGTCTGGTGGTGCCGGGCCTGGTCGCCATGCAGGTACGGGCCGTCGCCGAAGCGGTCGTCGAGCGCAGCCGCGCCGGAGGCTCGCCGAAGGCGGCGATCATGGTGCCGCTGGTGGGCGCCGTCGAGGAACTGCGCATCGAGCGCGAAGAGGTGGAACGCGTACTGGCCGAGGTCTCGGCAGAGTCCGGCGTCCCGGTGACCTGCCCGGTCGGCACCATGATCGAGCTGCCCCGGGCCGCGCTCACGGCGGGCCGGATCGCCGGGCAGGCCGAGTTCTTCTCCTTCGGCACGAACGACCTGACCCAGACCACCTGGGGTTTCTCCCGCGACGACGTCGAGGCGGCGTTCTTCTCCGCCTATCTCGACAAGGGCGTCTTCGCCGCTTCCCCGTTCGAGACCATCGACCGCGAGGGGGTGGGGCGGCTGGTCCGGATCGCTGTCGCCGAGGGCCGCGCGGCCCGGCCCGGCCTGACGATCGGCGTCTGCGGTGAGCACGGTGGCGATCCCGGGTCCGTCCACTTCTTCCACGAGGCGGGACTGGACTACGTCTCCTGTTCGCCGTTCCGGGTCCCGGTGGCCCGTCTGGAGGCCGGGCGGGCCGCCCTGACGGAGACCGGGGTGAGCGACAGCCGGTGACGGCCCCGCACCGACCGGCCCTGCACCGACCGGTTCCGGGATCGGCCGTCCCGGTCCGTCACGGGGCCGGTCCGGTCGGCCCGTCCTCTCGGGGCCGACCGGGCCCCACCGGGGACCAACGGCACAAGCGACGGGGCCCGTGCCGGACGAGAGTGGAGATGTGAGCGGCACCGGCCCCCGCGGTGCCGCTCCGCCCGGACCCGCCGGCCACCGCGACGGCACACGAACCCGGAGGTGTACGCCATGACCCGACACGGCGCCGGACCCACGGCGAGCACGGCGAGCACGGCCGAGGCGCTCATGGCCGAGGGAACGACGGCCGAGGGAACCACCGAGGTACCGTCCGACATCGCCGTCGCCGTGGACCGGCTCGTGACGGCGGGTCTCAAGGCCCTCGCCGACTACGAGGCCCTGACACAGGAACAGGTCGACCACATCGTCAAGAAGGCGTCCGTCGCGGCCCTGGACCAGCACACCGCGCTGGCCCGGCTCGCCGTCGAGGAGACGGGACGCGGGATCTTCGAGGACAAGGCCGCCAAGAACATGTTCGCGTGCGAGCACGTGACGCACAGCATGGGCCCCATGAAGACCGTCGGCGTCATCGCCCGCGACGACATCGAGGACATGGTCGAGATCGCGGAACCGGTGGGTGTGGTGTGCGCGATCACCCCGGTCACCAACCCGACCTCGACCACCGTCTTCAAGGCGCTGATGGCGCTGAAGACCCGCAATCCGATCGTGTTCGCCTTCCACCCCTCGGCGCAGCGCTGCAGCGCCCGCACGGCCCAGGTCGTACGGAACGCCGCCGTCGCCGCCGGGGCTCCGGAGCACTGCGTCCAGTGGATAGAGACCCCGTCGCTGCAGGCGACCGGTGCCCTCATGCACCACCCGGGCGTCTCCCTGATCCTCGCCACCGGCGGCAACGCCATGGTGAAGGCCGCCTATTCGGCGGGCAAACCGGCGCTGGGCGTGGGCGCGGGCAACGTTCCCGCGTATGTGCACAGGAGCGCCGCGCTGCGCCGGGCCGTCAACGACCTGGTGCTGTCGAAGTCGTTCGACAACGGGATGATCTGCGCCTCCGAGCAGGCCGTCATCCTGGACGACGAGATCTACGACGAGGCCCTGGCCGAGTTCCGGATCCTGCACGCGCACCGGGCGACCGCCGAGGAGAAGGCGAAACTGGAGGCGTTCCTCTTCCCCACCGCCACCACCACCGCCACCGCTGCTGCTGACGCTGCCGCCGACGTCCCCGAGGGCCGGGCGGCGGACGGCGGCCGGGAGCCCAAGGTCAATTCCTCGGCGGTCGGGCAGAGCGCGGCGTGGATCGCCGAGCGGGCCGGATTCACCGTGCCCGCCCACACCTCCCTCCTCCTGGTGGAGGCCGAACGGGTCGGCCCCCAGGAGCCGTTGACCCGTGAGAAGCTCTGTCCCGTCCTGGCCGTACTGCGGGCCGGATCGGAGCAGCAGGGCTTCGATCTGGCCGCCGACATGGTCGCCTTCCACGGCCAGGGGCACAGCGCCGTCATCCACACCGGGGACACCGCGCTCGCCGAGGCGTACGGGCGGCGGATGAAGACCGTGCGGATCATCGTCAACGCACCCTCCTCGCAAGGCGCGATCGGCGGCATCTACAACCACCTGCTGCCGTCACTGACCCTGGGCTGCGGCTCCTGGGGCAACACCTCCGTGTCCGACAACGTCTCCGCCGCACAGCTGCTGAACATCAAGAGGGTGAGCACGCGCCGCAACAACCTGCAGTGGTTCAAGGTCCCGCCGAAGATCTACTTCGAGCCCCGGTCCATCCGGTACCTGACCTCCATGGCGGGCATCCACCGCGTCACGGTCGTCACCGACGCGACCATGACCCGCCTCGGCTTCGTCGACCGCGTCACGCGGGTCCTGCAGCTCCGGGACGACCCGGTCACGCTCCAGGTCATCGACAACGTCGAGCCGGAGCCGAGCATCGACTCCGTGCGGCACGGCGCCCGTCTGATGGACGACTTCCGCCCCGACACGATCATCGCGCTGGGCGGTGGCTCGCCCATGGACGCGGCCAAGGTGATGTGGCTGCTGTACGAGCAGCACGCACGCGGCAAGGACATCGACTTCACCGACATGCGGCAGAAATTCTCCGACATCCGCAAGCGTGCCTTCCGCTTCCCCGTGCTCGGCGCCCGCGCCCGTCTGGTGTGCGTGCCCACCACCTCCGGCACCGGCGCCGAGGTCACCCCCTTCGCCGTCATCTCCGATCCGGCCACCGGCAAGAAGTACCCGTTGGCGGACTACGCGCTCACCCCGAGTGTGGCCATCGTCGATCCGTCGCTCACCAAGGAGCTGCCGCCGGCGCTGGCCGCCGACAGCGGCTTCGACGCCCTGACCCACGCCATCGAGTCGTACGTGTCCGTGTACGCCAACGACTTCACCGACGGTCTGGCCCTCCACGCGATCCGGCTGGTCTTCGACCACATCGAGGCGGCGGTCGACGACCGCACGGACCGGGCGGACGCGCGGGAGAAGATGCACAACGCCGGCACCATCGCCGGAATGGCCTTCGGCAACGCCTTCCTCGGCATCGTCCACGCCATGTCCCACACCCTCGGCGCCACCTTCCACGTCGCGCACGGCCGCACGAACGCGGTCCTGCTGCCGCACGTCATCCGCTACAACGGCACCGTTCCCGCCAAGCTCACGGGCTGGCCCAAGTACGAGCACTACCGCGCCCCGGAACGCTTCCAGGACATCGCCCGGACCCTCGGTCTTCCGTCCGCCACCCCGAGCGAGGGCGTGGAGTCCCTCGCCCGTGCCGTGGAACGGCTGCGGGACGCCGTGGGCATCGAGCCGTCGTTCCGTGCCCTCGGCGTCGACGAGCGCGCGTTCCTCGACGCGCTGCCGCAGCAGGCCCTCAACGCCTACGAGGACCAGTGCGCGCCCGCCAACCCGCGGATGCCGATGCTCGACGACATGCAGGAGATCATGCGCGCGGCCTACTACGGCCGAGCGGACGCCTCCGACGTCGACGTGGCCGTGGGCGTGGGTGTACAGGGGCTGTCGGACGCGGACGCGGACGAGGGCCGAACGGCGCCGGCATGAGGCATCCCGGCCCCGTTCCCATGACCTGATCACGCACACGCGGTGTGCAACGACCCCCTACGGACATCCGCCATGGTCTTCGACAACGCCGAGCCGGTCGACTCCGGGCCCCGCCAGAGCATCGAGCTCGACGGCGACGAGGCTCTGCGGCTGCTGGGCACCGTGTCCCTGGGAAGGATCGTCTTCACCCGGCACGCGCTGCCCACCATCCGCCCGGTCAACCACGTGCTGGACGCCGGGGACATCGTCATCCGCACCCACGAGGGAGCGGCCCTGACCGCACGCACCCGGCACACCGGCGGCTCGGGAGTGGTCGTCGCCTACGAGGCCGACGCCATCGACCCGGACACGCATCTCGGCTGGAGCGTCGTGGTCACCGGCTACGCCCAGCTGGTGACCGAGTCGCACGAACTCGCCCGCTACCGGCAGCTGTTGCGCCCCTGGGTGGACCGCACGACGGACTACGCGGTCCGCATCCACCCCGACCTGATCACCGGCATCCGCCTCACGGCCGTAAGAACCGGGGCAGGCAGGTGAGTCGCCGGCCGGTGGTGCCGTTCATCCGGTCGGCACGACGAGCACGGGGCAGTGGGAACGGTGCAGCAGGGTGTGCGCCGTCGGGCCCAGCTGCGGTCCGAGCCGGCGGTGTCGGGCGCCGATGACGACGACATCGGCCGCCCGGGTGGCCTCCAGCAGTGCGCGGCGCAGGACCCGCAGCCGGGCACCGCGGCGCTCGGCCTCCTCGAAGGCGCAGACGGCCACGTCGGGGTCCGCGTCACCGGCGAGGCCCAGCAGCACCTCACCGCCCACACCGCGCCGGCGGTCGCCGCGTACCACCAGCAGCGGACTGTGCACCCGCGCCGCCAGCCGCAGGCTCACGGACCGGAGCAGCATGCCGGTGAGCCCTCCGAACCCGCGGGTCCCGACGACGGTGAGCGCGGCGTCCTCGCTCGCGCGCGCCAGCGCCCGTACGGCGCCGCCCCGCACGGCCTCGGTGGTCACCGGCAGGCCAGGGTGCCGCGCGGCGACCCGTGCCCCGGCCGCCGCGAGGATCGGGCCGGCCTCGTCCGGATCGGGCACGGCGTACAGGATGCGCAGAGCGGCCGCGCGGTGTACCGCCTCGTCCGCCGCCCGGTCCAACGCCCGTACGGAGACGAGCGAACCGTCCACTCCGGCGACCACCTGCTGGATCCTCATGGTGCTGCCCCCTCGTGTGTCGTTCGGTGCCGTGGAAGGTGTCGTGGAGGGTGTCCAGGAAGGTGTCGTGTCCCGCCCCTCAGTAGGCCGCCACCCCGTTGCTCCGGAACTGTTCCCGGACGCGCCCGATCAGCTCGGGTTCGGGGCTCGGCGTGTCCCGCAGCGGGAAGGGCAGGCCGAGGGCCTCGTACTTCGCCGCGCCGAGCTTGTGGAACGGCAGGACGTCCACGCGGTCGACGCGGTCGAGGCCCGCGACGAAGCGGGCGAGGCCGTTGACGGCCTCCGGGTCGTCGGTCCAGCCGGGGACCAGGACGTACCGGACCCACATGCGGACGCCGAGCCGGTCGAGCCGGGTGGCGAAGTTCAGGGTGGGGGCCAGTTCGCCGCCGGTCAGCTTCCGGTAGGTGTTCACGTCGAAGGACTTGATGTCGAGGAGTACGAGGTCGGTGTCGGCGAGGAGTCCGTCCGTGGCGCGGGCGCCGAGGAAGCCCGAGGTGTCGAGCGCGGTGTGCAGCCCGGCCTCCTTGCAGCGGTGCAGCACCTCGGCGGTGAAGGCGGGCTGGAGCAGCGGCTCGCCGCCGGTGAGCGTCACCCCTCCCCCGGCCGCGGTGACGAACCCCCGGTACCTGTCGATCTCGGCCATCACCTCGTCGACGGTGATGTCCCGGCCGTCCCGCAGGTGCCAGGTGTCGGGGTTGGCGCAGTACAGACAGCGCAGCGGGCAGCCGCTGACGAAGAGCACGAACCGGGTCCCGGGGCCGTCCACGCCGGTGGACAGGTCCCAGGAGTGGATCCGGCCGGTCGTGTCCCTGCGGTTCATCGGGCTTCGTGGAAGGTCCGGCTGATCACGTCGAGCTGCTGCTCACGTGTCAGGCGTACGAAATTGACCGCGTACCCGGAGACCCGGATGGTCAACTCCGGATATTTCTCCGGGTGGTGCATGGCGTCCTCCAGCGTCCGCCGGTCCAGGACGTTGACGTTCATGTGGAAGCCGCCGGCGGCGGTGTAGGCGTCGAGGATGCCGACGAGGTGGGCCGCGCGCTCCTCCGGACGGTGGCCCAGTCCCTCGGGCGTGATCGTCGTGGTCAGCGAGATGCCGTCACGTGCCTGCGCGTAGGGAAGCTTGGCCACCGACAGCGCGGAGGCGGCCACACCGTGCCGGTCGCGTCCGTTCATGGGGTTGGCGCCGGGCGCGAAGGGCTGCCCGGCGCGGCGGCCGTCGGGGGTGTTGCCGGTGTGCTTGCCGTAGACGACGTTCGAGGTGATGGTCAGCACCGACTGGGTGTGTTCGGCGTTCCGGTACGTGGGATGCTCGCGCACCTTGGCCATGAAGGACTCGACCAGGCTCACGGCCAGGGCGTCGGCGCGGTCGTCGTTGTTGCCGTAGGCGGGCCAGTCGCCCTCGGTCGCGTAGTCCACGGCCAGTCCGGTGGCGTCGCGGACCACCTTGACCCGGCCGTACCTGACCGCCGACAGGCTGTCCGCGGCGACCGACAGGCCCGCGATGCCGCACGCCATGAACCGGTGCACCGGGTGGTCGTGGAGAGCCATCTCGATGCGCTCGTACGCGTACTTGTCGTGCATGAAGTGGATGACGTTCAGCGTGTTGACGTAGGTGGCCGCCAGCCAGTCCAGCATCCGGTCGTACGCCGCCGACAGCTCCTCGTAATCCAGGTACTCCCCGGTCAGCGCGGGTGTCCGGGGGCCTATCTGCTCGCCGGTCAGCTCGTCCCGGCCGCCGTTGATCGCGTACAGCAGCGCCTTGGCGAGGTTGACGCGCGCGCCGAAGAACTGCATCTGCCTGCCCACCGTCATCGCCGACACACAGCAGGCGATCGCGGTGTCGTCGCCGGTGCGCGGCCGTGTCAGCTCGTCGGACTCGTACTGGACGGCGCTGGTGTCGATGGACACCTGTGCGCAGAACTCCTTGAAGCCGGCCGGGAGCCGGGGCGACCAGAGCACGGTCAGGTTGGGCTCGGGGGCGGGACCGAGGTTGTGGAGCGTCTGCAGGAAGCGGAAGGAGGTACGGGTCACCAGGGGGCGGCCGTCGGTGCCGAGGCCGCCGATGGACTCCGTCACCCAGGTCGGGTCGCCGGAGAACAGCGCGTCGTACTCGGGGGTGCGCAGGAACCGTACGATCCGCAGTTTGATGACGAAGTCGTCGATCAGTTCCTGGGCCCGCACCTCGTCGATCAGGCCCTCCGTCAGGTCCCGTTGGAGGAAGACGTCGAGGAACGTGGAGGTGCGGCCGAGCGACATCGCGGCGCCGTTCTGCTCCTTCACCGCGGCCAGGAAGCCGAGGTAGAGCCACTGCACGGCTTCGTGCGCGGTGGCGGCCGGGCGGGTGACGTCGCAGCCGTACGAGGCCGCCATCTCCGCCAGTTCACCCAACGCCCTTGTCTGCTCGGCCAGTTCCTCGCGGTCACGGATGACGTCCGCGTCGGAGGGCCGCGCGTCCAGCAGGGCCCGTTCGGCCTGCTTGGCCTCGGTCAGGCGGGCCGTGCCGTACAGCGCCACCCGGCGGTAGTCCCCGATGATGCGGCCGCGTCCGTAGGCGTCCGGCAGGCCGGTGATGATCCCCGCCCGGCGGGCGGCCCGCATCTCGGGTGTGTAGGCGTCGAAGACACCGTCGTTGTGGGTCTTGCGGTAGGTCCCGAAGACCCGCGAGACGAACGGGTCCACCTGGTGGCCGTACGCCTTCAGGCCGTTCTCCACCATGCGCAGTCCGCCGTTCGGCATGATCGCCCGCCGCAGGGGCGCGTCGGTCTGCAGGCCGACGATCAGCTCGCGGTCGCGGTCGATGTACCCCGGGCGGTGCGAGGTGATCGTGGAAGGGGTGACCGGGTCGACGTCCAGGATGCCCTTGCGCCGCTCCTCGGGAAACAGCGCACCGACCTTGTGCCAGACGGCGAGGGTGCGATCGGTCGGACCGGCGAGGAACGCCGGCCCGCCCTCGTACGGCGTGTAGTTGGCCTGGATGAAGTCGCGTACGTCGATGCGGTCCCGCCACTGCGTCCCGGCGAAGCCACGCCATGCGTCGCCCGGTCGGCGGTCGGCTTTCGCGGTTGCGGTCATCGTCGGTCGTCCCTTCCCTGTTCCACGTGTGCGCATCTCCCTCTTCACATGCTCGTCCGCCGCGGCCGTCGCGGGCAGTGCCGGACAGTGCCGACAGGTGGCCCGTCCGGCCCCGGGCCGACGGGGCCGGGTGGACTCAGCCGTGCGGGACCACGGCGACGGGACCGCCGATGTGGTGCAGCGCCGCGTGGGCCACGGAGCCGATGTGCGTTCCCAGGTGGCTCTCCCGGATCTTCCGTCCCACCACCACGAGGCAGGCTTCGGACGACGCGTGGACCAGGGCGGCGGCCGGGCGGCCTTCGGAGACGGTCTCGGTCACGGAGACCTCGGGGAACTTCGCGCACCACGGACGCAGCGTCGCGACGACGGCACGTTCCTGGGCGGCCAGCACGTCCGCTCGGGCCCCGGTGACCGTGTGCAGGTCGGCGCCGTCGGCCGAGGGAACACGGAAGGCGTGGATCACCCGCAGCGCGGTGCCGTGCAGCCGGGCTGCCTCGAAGGCGAACTCGATCAGTTCGTCGCAGGGACGCCGGACGTCCAGGCCGAGGACGACATCACGGTAGGGGGCCTTGGAGTCCTCCTGCGAGGAACCCTCCTTGCCGGGCGTCGTGGGGTACTCGTCGGCCGCGGCCCTGCCCGCGCGGACCAGCACGACGGGGCGTACGGACCTGGCGACGACCCGCTGGGACACCGAGCCGACCATGAACCCCGCCAGCCCGCCCAGTCCGCGGGAGCCGAGCACGAACAGCTCGGTGTCGTCGCTCCATGAGAGCAGGCCCCTGACCGGGGAGTCGGACACCAGCTGGGCGTCGACGGAGAGGCCGGGGTGCGCGGCCCGCACACCGGCGACCACCTGGTCCAGGGTCTGCTGGGCCCATTCGTGCTCGGTGTTGCCCAGGGGGACGGAGGCGGGAGGGCGAGGGTGCCACTGCCAGGCGTGCACCACCCGCAGCGGGGCTCCGCGGCGCACGGCCTCCCGGGCCGCCCAGTGTGCGGTCGCCAGGCTCTCGACGGAACCGTCGACGCCTGCGGTGACATGGCGAAGCATGCTGCCTACCTCCTCGGTCCGCGTCCGGATGCGCTTCCCGTCGAGCTTCCTGCCGGCGGGCACCCGTGCGGAGGGTGCCGAAGGACCTCGGCCGAGTACCGGGCGGCCCGGTCATGGGGCCGGGTGGCCCATGGCCCGCGGCCGGGACCCGGCAGGACGCTGTGAGCGCAAGGACCGCATGCATCCATGGAGGCACCCCATGAACGATTCCGTCACGTCGAGCATGCTGCGGGCCCTGCCCGCCGAACACCGGCAGCGGTTGATGGACCTCGCCCGCCAGGTGTCGTTCGAGGCGGGCACCCGCCTCTTCGAGGAGGGCGGACGCGCCGACCGGTTCTGGATCGTGCGCACCGGCACGGTCACCCTCGACATGCGGGTGCCCGGCCGGCGGGCGGCGGTCATCGAGACACTAGGACACAACCAACTCGTGGGCTGGTCCTGGCTGTTCGCGCCGCACACCTGGCACCTGGGCGCCGAGGCCACCTCGCCCGTACGCGCCCACGAGTTCGACGCCACGGCCGTACGCGCCCTGTGCGGGAGCGATCCTGAGTTCGGCATGGCGGTCACCCAGTGGGTCGGTGACGTACTGGCCCACCGGCTGCGCGCGGCCCGCACCCGGCTGCTGGACCTGTACGCCCCCTACGGCAGCGGCAGCCGCGTGTGACAACGCCCTCGACCGAAGCGTCCAAGGAGGCATCATGCACGGCACGCCGCACGTCGTGAGCGACGTGATGACCCGCACCGTCGCCACCGTCGACCGCGGGACCCCCTTCAAGGAGATCGTGCGGACGATGCAGGAACGCGAGGTCAGCGCCCTGCCCGTGGTGGAGGGCGACCAGCGGGTGGCCGGGGTCGTCTCCGAGGCCGATCTGCTGCCCAAGGAGGAGTTCCGCGACAGCGACCCCGACCGCTACACACAACTGCGCAGGCTCTCCGACCTCGCCAAGGCCGGCGCGGTGACCGCGGAGGAACTGATGACCTCCCCGCCCCTCACCACACCCCCCGACGCGACACTCGCCCAGGCCGCCAGGACGATGGCACGCGCCCGGGTCAAGCGGCTCCCCGTCGTCGACGGGTCGGGCACGCTGCTGGGCATCGTCAGCCGCGCCGACCTGCTGAAGGTCTTCCTCCGCGACGACGAGGAGATGGCGGAGGAGGTACGGCGGGAGGTCGTGTCGTACCTCTTCCCCTCCCCCTCGTCCGCCGTATGGACGGAGGTGCGGGACGGAGTGGTCAAGCTGAGCGGACACATCCGGGACACGTCCCTGGTCCCGGTGGCCGCGCGGCTGGCACGGGCCGTCGAGGGCGTCGTGGACGTCGAGTTCGACCTCTCCGAAGAACGCCGGCCCTCCTGACCGGACGGCCGCCGCCCACCGGTCGTAGGTGTCAGCCGTCCTGGCGTCCTGGTCGTAGGTGTCAGCCGTGCGCCACCACGGCGACCGGGGCCGTGGCGTGGTGCAGGACGGCGTGTGTGACGGGGCCTATGTGCACGCCGACGGGACTGCGGCGGATCCGCCGGCCGACGACGACCAGGCAGGCCTCGCGGGACGCGTCCGCCAGGTGGTTGGCCGCGCTGCCGTAGCGGCACCGTTCGACGACCTCGACGGCGGGGAACTTCCGCCGCCACGGGCGCAGCACTTCGGCGAGGGCGGCGATGTGCCGTTTGGACAGCTCGTCATGGAGGCCGAGGTCCGTCGGGAGTCCGTACGCGTAGTAGGGCGGCGGGTTCCAGCCGTGGAGGACCCGCAGGCCCGACTCCCGCCGTACCGCGGCGTCGAAGGCGAACTCGATCACCGCGTCGTGCGGGCTGTCGGTGTCGAGGCCCAGGAGTACGGGATGGAAGGGGCTTGCGGCGGAGGGGATGCCGGACGGGTCCAGCGTGTGTTCGTCGGCTGCCTGCTCCCCCGCGCGGACCAGGACCACGGGCCGCTCCGTCCGGGCGACGACGGCCTGGCCGACGGAACCCAGCAGGAAGCCTCCGATGCCGCTCATGCCCCGGGAGCCGAGGACCAGCAGTTCGGCGTCCTTCGCCGCCCGTGCCAGCACCTCGCGGGGCGAGCCGCTGAGCTGTTCCACGCTCACGTCCACGCCGGGGTGACGCAGCCGGACACCGTCGGCCGCTTCGCGGGGAATGCGCTCGGTCCAGTGCTGCTGCGTCTCGGCGCCCAGGAGCGGTGCCTGGGCGATGGGTTCGGGGACCGGCTCCCACACGTGGACGAGCGTCAGCGGCAGGCTCCGCAGCTTCGCCTCACGCGCCGCCCACTCGACGGCGGCAAGGCTCTCGGCCGATCCGTCGAGGCCTGCGACAACTGTGCGGACCATGATGATGCCTCCTGAGGGGTGAGGTGGTTCCAGCGTCGGGCGCTGGAGTGTCGTGCTGCAGGGGCCGTTGGCCCCCGTCTCCGGCCGAACGGCCCCGCGGCCGGCGGACACGGCGATCCCGTGTCGGGTCCGCCGGGTCCGCCGCGTCACGTCAGGGTCACCGCAGCCAGGCGTGGTCGCGGACCACCGGGATCCGCGCCCAGATCCTGCCCAGGCCCCAGGTGGCACCGGCGCCGGCCGCCGCGAGGGCGATCAGGACCACGGCGTAGATCACGTGGTAGTCGACGAACGGGTTCGTCGACATGCTCGGCGCGCCGTCGGACAGATGCTTCGCCGGCGGCCACTCGGCGATCCACATCAGCGCCATCATCGCGCTCCCGGCCACCGCCGCCGGCCGCAGCGCGACCCCGGCCATGACGGCCACTCCGACGCCCAGCAGGCCCAGCATGAACAGCCAGTCGGCCCAGGTGGCCCCGGCCCAGTCATGGAACGTGGACTCCATCGGACCGACGGCGACACCGCTGAGGAATCCCCTGGTCGGTGAGCCGCCGTCGATCCAGCCCTTGCCGGACGGCGTCGCGTAACCGAAGCCGAACGTCTTGTCCAGGAACGCCCACAGGAAGACGAACCCGGTCAGCAGACGCAGCGACGCGAAGGCGTAGGCACGTGCGGTGGGCGTGCCGGTGAGCGTGTCGGTGAGGGTCGACACCGCGTCCCCGGACGCGGATGCGGTCCGGTTCTGAGAGTGCTCGTGCACGGCCATGGTGGTGGTCCCTTCGAGGGTGGTCCGCTCGCTTTCTGACACCTCCCACTCTTGACCCACGCGGCGCCGCGCACCGGATGCCGAAGGTCCGCGATGGTGGCGCTGAACGTCCCTCTCGCCAGGGCCTGTCGGGCTGCGACCCGGTGGCGGTGATCGCACAGGGGGCACGGCGCTACCGCAACACGCCCTCCGGGTCCGACGGTTGGGGACACTCCGTGCGGAAGCCGCCGACGCCCCGGGCTCCGGCGGCGGGGGCCCGGTCGGCCCGGCGGTCAGCCCCTCGACGAGCGGCACGGACAGGGCCGGACGCTCCCGGGCACCAGGGGTGGTTCACCGGTTGGGCGTGGCCTGTGCCGTGACCTGCCGGATGGCGTTGAGGGCGATGTCGGGGCGGTCGACGTGGATGTAGTGCCCGCTGCCGGCGGCGGTGCTGACGCGGCTGTGGGCGGACAGGGCGCGCCACTGCTGCTGGCCCTCGGCCCACATCCGCTCCAGGGCGGGCCCGTAGTCGGGGACCTCGGAGAACTGCGACTCGTGCTCGATGATCCGCACCGGGATGCGCCCCGCCGAACGGACCGGCGCGTCGGCGATGAGGAACCGCTCGGGGTTCTGACCCTCGTTCACCGCGAGGGTCTGGTCGCGCAGTTCGGCCGCCACGCCGGTCGCGGACGCGGGGATCGCCTGCCGGATCCCTGCGGTGAGGGCCGGGATCGTGGCGTCCAGCAGGACCAGGCCCTTGACCCTGTCCCGGTGGTTGGGGGCGTACCGGGCGGCTATGTAGCCGCCCAGCGAGTGACCGGCCAGGACGACCGGGCGGTCACCGACGATCCGGTCGAGCACGCCGGTCAGGATCCTGCCGCTGTCGTCGACGGTCTGGACACCGTTCGGCTGATCGCTCGCGCCTTCCCCGAGCCGGTCGTAGGAGCAGACCCTGCCCCTGTCGCTCAGGGTCTGCTGCAGCCCGGCCAGCGTCTCCAGTCCGTCGCCGCCCCCGGCCATGAGAACGACGACGGGTTTACGGGCCACGGTCCGGCCGGAGCAGGAGACGTTGACCGAGTGGCCGTCGACGCGGACCTTCTTGGTGCCCGTGAAGGCATCCCCGTGCCCGTGGCCGGCGCTGTGCCGCGCGGATGTGGCGGTCGCGGTCTGCGACGGCTGCTGGGCCTGCGCGGCGACCTGGCCGTAGCCGACGACGGCGGCGCCTGCCACCGCGCAGAACGTCGTCGCCAGAGCGGTCGTCTTGAGGGTGCGGTTCACGTGGATCTCCAAAGCGACAGGGGAGGCCTCGGGCTGGGCCGGAAGAGGAAGCCGCGAGGGTCACTGCATCGCGGCGACACCGCAGACGCTACGGTTCCGGCGCGCTCGGATCGTCACCTGTCAGAGGCCACTTGCGCGTAGCTCGCACGGGGGACAGCCATGTTCTGTGGACGTGCTGGATGCGCACATCCAGCACGTCCACAGAGACAGACACAAACACAGGCACAGGCACAGGCAGTGGCAGCGCCGGTGACCGGTGCAGCGCCTCCCGGCCCGGACCGCCCTCCGTTTACAGCGCGGGCTTGCCCTTCGTGAACAGCCATGTCTGGAAGAGGTCGTCGAGCTGCCGGCCCGAGATCTTCTCGGCGAGCCGGATGAAATCGTCGGTGTTCACGTTCCCGTACCGGTTCTGCTTGGTCCAGGTCGGGAGCAGCTTGAAGAACGCCTTGTCACCGATGCGCTCGCGCAGGACCTGGAGCGTCATCGCGCCGCGCTGGTAGACGGCGGAGGCGAACATCGTGTCGCGCTGCGGGTCGCCGACGACCGTCTGCCAGAAGGCCGCGTCCGCGGGGCGCGCGTTGTAGCCCGCGAGGAAGGAGTCGTGGGCGCTCTGCGTTCCCCGGTGCTCGCTCCACAGCCACTGGGAGTAGGTCGCGAAGCCCTCGTTGAGCCAGATGTGCTGCCACTTCTCGACCGAGACGGAGTCGCCGAACCACTGGTGGGCGAGCTCGTGGACGATGGTCGACTCGCTGCGGACGGCCGAGTAGACCGGCTTGGTCTGGGTCTCCAGGGAGAAGCCGGCCTGCGGCATGTCGTCGACGATCGCGCCGGTCTCCTCGAAGGGGTAGGGACCGAAGACCTTCGACCAGTAGTCGGTGGCCTCGGCCGTGAGGCCGTACACGTCGACGTTGTTGCTGTTCTCCAGCACGGGGTCGATGGCGACGTAGATCGGGGTGCCCGCCGGGGTCGTGCCCTGCTTCACGTCGAACTCGCCGATGGTGGCCGTCGCGAGATACGTCGCCATGGGCTCGGTCTCGCGCCAGTGGGCGACGGTCTGTCCGCCCTCGTCGTACGTACCGACCAGGCGGCCGTTGGAGACCCCTGTCAGTCCCTTGGGTGCCTTGATACGGATGTCGAAGGCGGCTTTGTCGCCCGGGTGGTCGCTGGAGGGGAACCAGGTCGACGCCGCGTTGGGCTCGCACGCGACGAAGACGCCGTCGGTGGTCTTCATCCAGCCGTAGTCGGAGCCGAAGACGATGGGTCCGCTCAGCGGCTCGGGCACACCGCCGTAGGTGACGGTCACGGTGAACGTCCTGTTCTTGCGCAGGCTGTCGCGCGGGCTGATGCGGATCTCGTCGCCCTCGCGCGTGAACCGCGCCGGTCTGCCGTTCACCTCGATCTTCGTCACCTCCAGCTTCTGGAGGTCGAGGTCGAAGGACGAGAGGTTCTGGGTGGCGCGCGCGGTGATGGTGGTGCGGCCGTCGAGGCGGTCGGTGTCGGGGTCGTACGCCACGTCGAGGCCGTAGTGGCGTACGTCGAATCCGCCGTTGCCGAGCTGTGGGAAGTACGGGTCGCCCACGCCGTCGGCGCCCGGTTGGGGCGCGGGTGCGGCGGCGATCAGGCAGAAGGAGGCGGCGGCTGTGGCCAACGCCCCCAGACGTGCCGACCGGGAGAGTGCCATGGGTCATCCCTTCGCGCGTGTTCCGATGAAACGGACACGCAGACTCTGCACTCCCCCGAATGGGCGTGTACATGACTTGGTGCCGGATTTTTACCAAGTCATCAGGTTTCGCTGGGCAGTTGGCACCCATTCCTTGACTCTCCACATCCTCGCCACCCCGTCGTCAAAGTGCCTCAACTGGTCGAGAAAGCGGACCGCTCGGTGCCAAAGACGAGTTTGGTGGTGAACGTTCCGCAACCGGATCCGGCCGGTTGACACCACGTGAGCCGCTCGATTTACTCCCTGCAGCGCCAACATCAAGACTCCTGGCGCCAGAGGTACGCCCAGCCGGTAGTGCGGTTCTCGCGACCGCAAGTCCGGACACAGTCGCCAGGACGGACGCTTTCCAGCGCAGTCCGAGGCGGGGACGTACCCCCACCTTCTGGAGCTCCACATGCCCCACACCCATCGCGTGCGATCCCGCAAGCCCGCCGTCGTGGCAGCGTCCCTGACGTGTGCCGTCGTCGGCGGTCTGCTCGTCTCGTCGAGCGCGAACGCCGCTCCGGCGGTCGAACCGCCCCCGGCCAACGCGCCCTTCGACTACCAGATAGGCCAGGCCTACACCCCGGCCGCCGACGTCAAGGTGGTCTCCCGTGACCACACCGCGTCCCCGGCCGCCGGCCTGTACAACATCTGTTACGTCAACGCCTTCCAGGCTCAGCCGGGCGCCGAGGACGAGTGGGGCGACATGCTGCTGACGGACGCCGACGGAGAGGTCGTCTACGACCCGGACTGGGACGAGGCCTTCCTCGACATCCGCACCGCCGCCAAGCGCCAGCGGGTCGCCGCGAAGGTCAACACCTGGATCGACGCCTGCGCCGCCAAGGGATTCGACGCCGTCGAGCCCGACAACCTCGACTCCTTCACCCGCACCGACCTGATCAGCAAGGCCAACGCCAAGGCGTTCGTCAGGCTGCTCGCGGACCACGCCCACGACAAGGGCCTGGCCATCGGCCAGAAGAACACGCCCGAACTCTCCACCGAGCGCTCCGCGACCGGCCTGGACTTCGCCGTCGCCGAGGAGTGCGGCGAGTGGAAGGAGTGCGGCGACTACACCGAGGGCTTCAACGACGACGTCATCGTGATCGAGTACCAGCAGAAGTACTTCGACGAGACGTGCGCCCAGTGGGGCGGCCGTCTCAGCGTCGTCCTGCGTGATGTGCTGGTCACCGCCCCCGGCGACAGCGCCTACGTCCGTAAGGCCTGCTGAGACCTGCTGAGCCG
>NZ_JBHWZP010000042.1:0-44158 GCF_042728395.1 Streptomyces sp. NPDC060205 | reverse complement strand
CCTGAAAAGCGGGGCTGCGCCCCAGCTTTTCGCCCTTCAGGGGCGCGGGGAACTGCGCGAACGGCCCCCACCGGCCCGCACTTCTAGGGGCGCGGGGAACTGCGCAATCCTTTAGGCCCGCCCCCACCGGCCCGCGGAGAACACTCAGCCCCGCCCACTACGGCTGAGCACGCGCATGCCGGACGCGTCCACCGCGCGTACCTGGAGCGAGCCGCAGGCACAGCGGGTCCAGACCGTGTGGCCGGCGGCTGTACCGTGCCGGGACACCACCTGGAACGGCTCGGCGCGGTCGGGCCAGCCGCAGTGCGGGCACGCGTCACGCTGTGCGCTGTTCATGTGGAGGGCTCCTCAGGTAGTGGGTCGACTGCGGGTGTGTGGGGGCTTGTCGCGCCCCGCGGCGGAGCCGCATATCGATACGGCCCCGCGCCCCCTGAGGGCACACCCAGGGTGTGACGCAGTGACCCTTCACGTCTACGTTGACTTTCTGGATGTGACCCTTAAGCCTGGGCTTCATGATTGATCTGCGGCGACTACACGTCCTGCGAGCCGTCGAGCACTACGGCACGGTCACCGCCGCCGCCAGAGCCCTGCACCTGACCACCTCCGCCGCCTCCCAGCAGGTCCGCCAGCTCGCCCGTGAGCTGGGCGTCGTCCTGCTGGAGCCACAGGGCCGCGGCGTCCGCCTGACCTCCGCAGCGCGCAGCCTGATCACGCACGCCGACGCGATCCAGGCCCGCTGGGACCAGGCGGAGCTGGACCTGCGCGCCGACCACGACGATCCGGCCGGACTGCTGAGGGTCACCGGCTTCCCGATGGCCGTCTCGGTGCTGATCGCCCCGATGGCGGCCCGCCTGCGCGAACGCCACCCCCGCCTCTCCATCCGTATCCAGGAGGCGGTCGTACCGGAGAGCTTCGACCTGCTCTTCGAGGGCGGGGCCGATCTCGCGGTCGTCGAGGCGACCTCGCGCAATCCCCCGATCAGCGACGCCCGGTTCGACCAGCAGCCGCTGCTGGACGACCCGTACGACCTGGTCGTGCCCGACACGCACCGGCTGGCGGGACGCGAGCGGACGGATCTCGCGGAGGCCGCCCGCGAGGAGTGGATCGCGCCGTCCGAGGACAACCCCTGCCGTCTGCAGGTGCTGTCCGCGTGCGGTGCCGCCGGATTCACCCCCGACATCGTCCACCAGGCCTGGGACTGGAACGTGACGGCCCACCTCGTCGCGCACGGCCTCGGTGTCGCGCTCATCCCGCGGCTCGCCCATCTGACCCCCCACCTGCCGATCACGCGCGTCCGCTGCACGGGCGACCCGCACCGCAAACTCCTCACCTGCACCCGCGCCGGAGGCCATGAGCGCCCGGCCGTCGCGGCGGCCCTCGCCGAACTGCGGGAACTGGCGCCCACGGCGGTGGCGTGACCGTCACAGGGGGGCGCACTAGGGTGCCCCCCTGTCGGACCGTGGCAGGCGGGGCAGGGAAGGTGCGTGGGAGCTGTGGGGGTGCCGGGACACGGGGAGGACGTCGACGAACTGCTGCGGCTCGTACGGCGGCAGGGCACCCCGGCGGAGGTACTGGACTGGCTCGGCCGCCGCACCGGGGCGCAGGTCGCCTGGATCGGCCGCGAGGGCACGGTCGAGACGGCCACCGCCGGCTTCCCCCGGCGGATCGCGGACGCGCTGACGGAACAGGTGGGACGGCTGTCCGGCGGACGGCTGGCCGCGGCCACCACCCGGGTCGGCGAGCGGGAGGTCCGTCTGGAGGCCTTCGGGGGACGCGGGCCGCGCCCGGTGCTGGTGACGGTCAGCGCGTCGCCGCTGCCGCGGGAGGCCGCCGCGCTGGCCTCGCAGGCGGGCGGCGTCGTCGACCTGCTGAGCAGGGCGTCGGACGCCGACGACGGCACCCGGGGGTACGAGGCGAAGGCGGCGCAGCTGCGGTTCGCGGTACTGACCGCGCTGCTGGCCGGAGACGTCACCATGGCACGCCGGATGACGACCGGTGACGTACCGCCGCTGCTGAACGCGGAGCGCGTACGCGTCCATCTCCTGCACTGCCCGCCCGCCGACCGCGACCGGCTGACCAGGACCTATCTGGACCCGTCGGGCTACCACGGGCCGGGCCTGATGGTGAACTGCCCGGTCTTCAAGGAGCAGTTGATCTGTCCCGTGGCCGATGACCCCGATTTGGGCGGCCGGTTCCGGCAGGGCGAGGTGCTGCGCCGGCTCGTCGCGGAGAACCAGGGGTACGCGCTCGGCGTCAGCAGGCCCCATCCGCTCGCCGCCACGGGTGAGGCCTACGGAGAGGCCGTGCACGCCCTGGCCGTCGCCCGCAACTCCCCCGGCCGGCTGGCCGCCTACCGGGGCCGGCCCTCGCTGGTGCACGTGCTGCCGCGCCGAGCGGCCCTCGCCTGGGCGCGCGCCCATCTGGAGCCGTTGCAGGCCGTGCCCAAGCCCACCCTCGACGTCGTCCGGCTGGCCGTGACGTTCTCGCGGTCCGGCGTGGCCCGGCTGCTGCACCTCAGCCGTACCACCGTCACGGCCCACTGCCGCCGGGCGGAGGAGGCACTGGGCGTCGACCTGGGCGAGGTCCGCACCCGTGCCACGCTCGATCTGGCCCTGTCCCTCACCGCACTCCAGTCCGCCGATCCCGCCGACACCGCCCAGGGCGACACCGTCCAGCTGGTCGCGCCACCGCTCGGGGAGCTGTTGCGCACCTCCCCCGCCACCGCGTGGGCGGAGCCCTTCCTGCACCCGCTCCGCGACACCCGGCACCGCGATCTGTTCCGCACCGTGGAGGCCTGGATCGACGCCAACACCGACGCGCAGCGCACGGCCGCGCGGGTGGGCCTGAGCCGCAACACGGTCCGCGCTCATCTGCGGGCCGCCGAGCGCCTCCTCAACCGCGATCTGCTGACCACCGGTTCGGGCGTCCACGACCTCGTGCACGCCCTGCGCGTGGCAGGTGGACAGCGTGCACACCCGTCGGCCGAATCTGGGCGGCGTGCACGGTGGTCGTCGGCGGGCGTCGCCTCGTAGCGTGCGCAGTGCGCGGCGAATGGCCCACGGGGGAGGTCATTCGCCGCGGGTGCGTTCCCACTTGGGGCACTGGCGTGTTGCGGGGTCGTGCGATGTGGGGTTCCGTGTGGGGTTTCGTGTGGGGTTTCGTCTCGGGTGCGGGTCCGGTGGGGGCTGGGCGCGCAGTTCCCCGCGCCCCTTCGGGGCCCTAGGGCCCCCTCTGGGCGCCCAGGGGCGCCAGGGGGCGCTCCCTCGCCCTCTCCTTGCGGTGGGCCTGGATCGAGTACGTCAGTGCCGTGGCCCACAGGGCGTACAGGAGTACGTACACGCAGACGCTCAGCGTGGTCGGCGCCGCGATCCAGTCGCTTCCGAGCAGTGTGCGGACGTTGGTGACGACGATGATTCCGCCGACCGCCGAGCCCAGGACGCGCGGCGGCAGCAGGCGCACCAGCCAGGCCGCGACCGGCGCCGCGATCAGGCCTCCGATCAGGAACGCGGCGACCCAGCGCCAGTTCAGGCCCTGGGAGCCGAGGGAGAAGAGAAAGCCGAGGCTGGCGGCGACGGCGACGAGGAACTCGCTGGTGTCGATGGAGCCGATGACCTTGCGGGGTTCCATCCGGCCGCCGGCCAGCAGCGCGGGCGTACCGACCGGGCCCCAGCCGCCTCCGCCGGTCGCGTCCAGGAACCCGGCGACCAGGCCGAGCGGCGACAGGAACCGCTTGCGCAGCGGCTTGCCGAGGTTGCCCTTGGGCAGGCCGCGGAAGGTGAACCGGGACATGACGTACAGCCCGAGCCCGAGCAGGATCAGGGACATCACGGGCTCGGCGACCCCGGTGGACAGCCCCGACAGGACGGTCGCGCCGAGGAACGACCCGACGGCCCCCGGTACGCCGATCCGGACGACGACCTTCCAGTCCACGTTGCCGAAGCGCCAGTGCGAGGCGCCGGACATCAGGGTCGTGCCGATCTCCGCGAGGTGGACCGTGGCGGAGGCGGCGGCCGGGTTGGTGCCCATGGAGAGGAGCAGGGTGGTCGAGGTCACGCCGTAGGCCATACCGAGGCTGCCGTCCACCAGCTGGGCGCCCAGGCCCGCCAGGGCGAGCAGTACCAGCGTGCGCATCGTGTCCGAGTCCGTCCCGTCGTGTCGCGGTGTCCCTCCGGGAAGCGCCTGCGGGAGACGGAAGGGACGCACGGGACGCTAGGTGCCCGAACTGAGGATTGCCTGAGCGTGGGATGAGGACGGCGCACAGGCGGGGCGGACGGCACGGGACAGGGGGCCGGGGAGGGCCGGGGGCGCCGGGACCTCGTGGACGGCGGGCCGGATCAGACCAGGCGGATCACGTTCCAGGAGAGGGGTTCCAGGGTGGTGGTGAGCGTGCCGTCGTGGAGGGTGGTTCCGGTGGCCGGGTACGGGGTGACGCGCTCCGGCTCGGTGAGGGTGTTGCGGGCGTCCGGGTCCGCGTCGGACAGGACGCTGTGCTCCACCACCGTCGTCAGGCCGAGCGAGCCGAGCGACACCTCCAGCGGCAGCGCGTCCGTCCGGCCGCGGTTGACGGCGAAGACGGTCACCGAGCCGTCCTCGGCCCGTACCGCGGTCGCGTGCAGCAGGTGCGTCTCGCCGTACTTCGCCGTCTCGTACGTCGGTGATTCCACGCGTACGTCGAGGACCTGGCCGCGCCCGTACCGCGAGGCCTGGGAGAACGGGAAGAACGTCGTCTGGCGCCAGGCCGGGCCGCCCGGCTCGGTCATGATCGGCGCGATGACGTTGACGAGCTGGGCCAGGCACGCGATCGTCACCCGGTCCGCGTGCCGCAGCAGCGCGATGAGCAGGGAGCCGAAGACGACGGCGTCGGTGACGTTGTAGTTGTCCTCCAGGAGCCGGGGTGCCTCCGGCCAGTCCAGCGGGTTGCGCTCGGCCTCCTCCTGGGTCCGCGACAGGTACCAGACGTTCCACTCGTCGAAGGAGAGGTTGATCTTCTTCTTCGACTTCAGCCGCGCGCCGATGTGGTCGCAGGTGGCGACCACGTTCTCGATGAAGGACTCCATGTCCACGGCGGAGGCGAGGAAGGAGTCGACGTCGCCGTCGTAGGGCTCGTAGTAGGCGTGCAGGGAGATGTGGTCGACCAGGTCGTACGTCTCCTTGAGGACCGTCGCCTCCCACTCGGCGAAGGTGTCCATGGACTGGCCGGAGGAGCCGCAGGCGACGAGTTCGACACCCGGGTCGATCTGGCGCATGGCGCGGGCCGTCTCGGCGGCGAGGCGGCCGTACTCCTCGGCCGTCTTGTGCCCCGTCTGCCAGGGGCCGTCCATCTCGTTGCCCAGGCACCACATGCGGATGGCGAAGGGGTCCTTGTCGCCGTGCGCGATGCGGAGGTCGGACAGGGCCGTGCCCGACGGGTGGTTGGCGTACTCCTGGAGTTCCAGGGCCTCGGCGACGCCCCTCGTGCCGAGGTTGACCGCCATCATGGGCTCCGCCTGCGGGCCCAGCTTCTTGAGGAACGCGATGTACTCGGACAGGCCGAAGCGGTTCGTCTCCGTCGAGCGCCAGGCCAGGTCCAGGCGGCGGGGGCGGTCCTCGGCGGGGCCTACCGAGTCCTCCCACTTGTAGCCGGAGACGAAGTTGCCGCCGGGGTAGCGGATCGTTGTGACGCCCAGTTCCTTCACCAGGTCGAGGACGTCCTGGCGTAGGCCGGCCGCGTCCGCGGTGTCGTGTTCGGGCTCGTAGATGCCGGTGTAGACGCAGCGGCCCAGGTGTTCCACGAAGGAGCCGAAGAGGCGGGGGTTCACCTCGCCGACCGTGAAGGCGGGGTCGAGTGTGAAGTGTGCCTTATCTTGCATGGTGCCGTTTCGCCTTTCGGGGTGGGTGGCTTGTGGTGCGTCGGCGGGTGCGGGTTCGTTGTGGCTGGTCGCGCCCGCGCGGCGGAGCCGCTCATGTCACAGCCCCGCGCCCCTTGCGGGGCTGGCGGGAGTTGTGGGGCTACTGGCCCGCCAGGCCCGTGTGGGCGACGCCCGCCACGATCTGGCGCTGGAAGAAGACGAAGACGATGATCAGCGGCAGGCCCGCCATCAGGCCGCCGGCCATGAGCTGGGCCCACTGGATGCCGTAGGAGTTCATGACGGTCGCGATGCCGTTCGGCATGGTCATCAGGTCGGGGTTGTTGGTCACCATGTACGGCCACAGGAAGTTGTTCCAGGACGCGATGAAGGTGAAGATGCCGACCGCGGCGAGGGAGGGGCGGGACAGCGGCAGCACGATGGTGAAGAAGACCCGCCAGCGCCCCGCGCCGTCGATGAAGGCCGCCTCCTCCAGTTCGTGCGGGATGCCCTGGAAGAACTTGTAGAGGATGTAGACCATCGCGGCGGGCGCGCACTGCGGCAGGATCATGCCCCAGTAGGTGTCGACCATCCCCATCTGCTGGACGGTGGTGAAGAGCGGGACGCCGAGGACGGCCGGGGAGACCATCAGGCCGGTCATGACCAGGCCCAGCAGGGCCTTCTTGCCGCGGAACTCGGTGCGGGCGAAACCGTATCCGGCGAGCGCGCTGACGCTCAGCACCACGAACGTCACGCACACCGAGACCACCAGCGAGTTCACGAACCAGTTGGTGATGTTGCCGGTCTCGAAGATCGCCGACCAGGCCTGGGCCGTCCACTCCTCCGGCAGCCAGTGCGTCGGCACCTCGACGGCCTCGGTCTCGGACTTCAGCGAGGTGAACAGCGCCCACAGGAGCGGCGCGAGGAACACCACCGAGACGGCGGTCGCGAGCAGGGTGAGCAGGATCTGGCTGGGCGTCCACGGCCTGCGGTCGCCGTGCCTGCCGCTCCCGGCGCCGGGGGCCTTGGCGCGTATCCGCGTCCCGTCGGGGGTCTGTGCTGCGGCGGTGGTCATCGGCCGCCCTCCTCACGGTTGCGCAGCAGCCACATCCGGGCGAGGGCGACGGCCGCGATGATCACGAAGAAGATGATGGAGATCGCGGAGGCGTAGCCGACGCGGTAGCTGGTGAAGCCCTCTTCGAGGGTGTACTGCACGAAGGTGCGCGTGGAGCCCTCGGGTCCCGGCAGGAAGTCCATCATCACCACGGCCTGGTCGAAGACCTGGAGCGAGGCGAGGATCTGCAGCGCGAGGACGAGTCCGGTGATGTTGCGCAGCATCGGCAGGGTGATGTGGACCATGCGGTGCCAGGCGTTCGCGCCGTCCAGCTTCGCGGCCTCGTAGAGGTGCGCGGGGATGCCCTGGAGGGCGGCGAGGTAGAGCAGGAAGCTGAAGCCGACCGTCCACCACAGGGTGCAGACGACGACGGCGAGCATGGCGTACGACTTGTCGGTCAGCCAGGCCGTCTCGATGCCGAGGACGTGGTTGACCATGCCGGTACCGGGGTTGAACAGCCACTGCCACAGGTTGGCGGCGACGGTGGACGGCAGCAGGAACGGGGCGAAGAAGCACAGCCGCCACAGCCACTTCCCGCGCTCGATGTGGTGGGCGAGCATCGCGAGGAGGAAGGCGAGGACGGTGATGCAGGGCACCACCAGGAGCGTGAAGTAGGCGCTGTGGCCCAGCGATTCCCACACCAGCGGGTCGTCGACGGCCTCGCGGTAGTTGTCGAGGCCGATGAAGCTGGTGGCGTCGCCGGAGATGTTGGCGTCCGTGAAACTGAGGTAGAGGCCGCGCAGCAGCGGCCAGATCACGAACAGCGCGAACAGCACGAGGAACGGGGCGACGAACCAGCCGCCGTGCTGGAAGCCCTGCTTGCGGCGGACGGTGGCGGTGTCGGCCGCCGTCCTCGTACGCGCCGCAGTGATGACGGTCCGAGCGCTGGTCGTCGTCATGCGACCGCACCTCCCTGCGCGGCGGTCCTGCCGTCCATGGGGTTCTTCGAGGCGAGCAGCCCGGTGAGCGTGCTCCTCATGCTGCGGGCGGCGGCGTCCGGCTTGGCGGAGCCCACCGTGGAGGAGACGACGATCGGGCCGACGCGCTGGGCGAGGATGCCGGTGGACCCGGCGAACCACACCTTCGGCTCGGTGGCCTGGTGGTCCATCGCCGAGACGTACTCGCTCTGCGGGTTCATCTTCTTGTACGCGGCCGAGGACAGGGTCGGCGTGTAGGCGGGGATGTGACCGCCGGCGGCCCACTGCTGGGCGTGCTGGACGATGTAGGCGGCCAGCTGGTGCGCGCCCTCGTTGGCGGCTCCGCCGCGGTCGGCCTGGTGCGGCAGGACGAAGGAGTGCGACTCGGCGTGGGTCGCCCGCCGGCCGAAGACCGGGGGCAGCGGGGTGGCGCCGTACTCGATCTTCGCGCCGTCGAAGACGGGCACCGACCAGTTGCCCTCCCAGACGAACGGGCCGCCGTTGACGAACTGTTCGGCGCCCGCGCCGCCCGCGAAGCCCGGGTTCACGTATCCGTCGGTGATGTGCCGGCGCAGGAACTCCAGTACCCGCGTGGCCTTGTCGGTGTCGAAGGTGACCTCGGTGTTGGCGTCGTCGAACCAGGTGCCGCCGAGCTGGGTGTAGAACGCGACGAAGAACCACCACTGGAAGTTCTGGTCGCTGGACCACATGCCGATGGTCTGCAGGCCCTTCTTGGTGGCCTTCTTGGCCTCCTTCAGGACGTCGAACCACTCGTCGACGGAGGTGACCGGCACGAGGTGGCCGTCGTCGCCGAGCAGGCCCGCCTTCTTCAGCACGTCCTTGCGGTAGAAGCAGAGCTGGACGTGGATGTCGAGCGGGAGCGCGTAGAGCTTGCCGCCGATGACGGCGCGCTTCCACAGCTCGGGGTTGAAGTCCGCCTCCCGCACGCCGTACTTGGCGAGCAGGTCGACGTCCCAGGGGTCGAGAAGCCGGCCCGGCGAGAAACCGGTGACCCGGCCCAGGTGCATGACGCCCAGGTCGGGGGCGCGGCTGCCCGCCGCCGCCATGGCCAGCTTGGTGTAGAAGGGGCTCCCCCACTGGAGGGTCGAGTCCTTCACGTCGATGTCCGGGTTCGCCTCACGGAAGGAGTCCAGCATCGCGATCATGTTGTAGCCGTCGCCGCCGCTGAAGAGGTTCCAGTAGCGCACGCGGGTGTCGGCGCCGGAGGCGAGTGCGTCCGCTCCGGTGCCGAGCGCGGCGAATCCGAAGCTGCCCGCGACCGTCGCGCCGCCGAGTCCCGCCAGGAGCTGCCTGCGATTCAGGCCAGGTCGTCCCATGCCCTGCCCCATCTGTTCGAGATGTCTCCGCCGGAGACTCCGTTCGAGATTTCGATTGATGCTCGTAACTTCGAACGGACCGTAGATAGGAAGCGCTTACTCGTCAATGCTTTGCGCAGGAATTTCCCTGTGGATACCTGTGGATACCTGTGACCGACCGGGGCTGGGGCTCACGTAGGACGAAGGCTCTGGAACGTCCCCGCCGCGGTGAAGGCGTCGGTGATCGGTGCGACGAGTGCGGCGAGGCGGCGGGCGCCCGCGTCGCCGATCGGCGCCCAGAGCGCGGCGCAGTGCTCGTCCGTCTCCGCCTCCATCCGCTCGCGGGCCGCGCGGCCGGCGTCGGTGAGGGCGGTGATGGTGACGGGTGTGGTGCCGGTGTTCGTGGCGTCGGCGGATGCGGTGTCGGCGCCCGTGGTCGCGGAGTCGAACCAGCCGCGTGCCACCAGGCGTGCCGTCGCCGCGGCCCACTCCTCGTCGTTCCACCGGCGGGTTCTGCGCGCGAGAGCCGCCGGGAGGCCGCCCGACGCGGTGTGCAGCACCAGACAGTCGCACGGCCCGACGCCGTTGTCCGCCAGTACGACGAGGTGTGCGTCGCCGCGCCACTCGCGTACCACCGTGATCTGCTGCCACAGCGCGACCAGCGGATCCGGCGGCAGCGCGACCGACGCGTTCGCGGCGGCCAGCGTCTTGCCCGCGTAGTCGGCCGCGGCCACGACCGGGTCGATCAGCGCTCGCGCCTCGGCGAGCCGGTCCTCCGTGATGCGCACGCCGACGCGCCGCATCGCCCGCCCTGCGGCCCGGAAGCGGGCGGCCTGCCACCGCTCGGGCGGCGCGGCGTCCCACACGCCGTCCATGGCCCGGACCGCCCGGGGGCTGAAGTTGTAGAAGGCCGCGAGCGTGACCTGCCACGGAACCGCGCCCATCGCGGCCGACCGGAACGCCAGGTACGCGGGTCCGCGGTCGGTGACACCGAACTCGGCCGCCTCCTGGGCTCCTTCGGGGGCGAGGTAGGTGAACAGATGGGCCGCGCTGACGGCTCGGCCGACTTCACGGACGGCTTCGAGGTCCATCGCGGTGCCCTCCGCCGCGAGTTGGGGCGGCGCCATCAGGCGGAGGTCTCGGCAGTGGCTTCAGCAGCAGTCTCGGCGGTGGCGGTCAGGACCGCGCGGCCGAGGACGTGACCGGCCATGGTGAAGCCGAGGACGGCCGGGGTGGCGTCGGCCGGGACACCTATGGCGGCGGTGTCGAGGGCGTGCACCACGACGAAGTAGCGGTGCGGACCGTGCCCGGCGGGCGGGGCGGCGCCGATGTAACGGGCCACTCGTGCGTCGTTGGGCAGCTGGTACGCACCCTCGGGCAGGCCCGAGCCCACGTCGTCACCGGCGCCCTCAGGCAGTTCGGTGACCGTACGGGGGATGCCGGCGACCGCCCAGTGCCAGAACCCGGAGCCGGTGGGGGCGTCGGGGTCGTACACGGTGACGGCGTAGCCCTTGGTGCCCTCCGGGGCGCCGCTCCAGGAGAGCTGCGGGGAGATGTCCTTGCCGCCGGGCAGGCCGGAGGCGTGCTGCTCGGGCGGCCAGGCGGCCCCGTCGGCGACGGTGGCGCTGGTGACGGTGAAGGAGGGGACCTCGGGGAGGCGGGCGAAGGGGTCGTTGGTGGTCATGTGCTGTTCCTTTCGGCGCTGTGGGTCGCTACACAATCGACAGTAACACCAATAATCGATTATCTAGCAAATCGTCTATGCTGAGGTCATGACTGACACGCCGCCTCGGCCCCCGACCCCCGCCGGGAAGCAGATGCTCTCCGAGCAGGTTCACGCACATCTGCGGGACGCGATCATGCGCGGGGACTTCGCCCCGGGGGACGCCCTCAAGCCGCAGGACCTCGCCAAGCGGGAGGGCGTGAGTCTGGCCGTCACGCGCGAGGCGCTGGTGCGGCTGGTCGGGGAGGGGTTCGCCGACCGGCTGCCCAATCGCGGGTTCACGGTCCCGTCGTTCTCGGACCGCCGCTGGCAGGAGATCGCGGAGGCACGCAGGACCATCGAACCGGTCGTGCTGCGCATGTCCGTGCAGCGGGGCGACCTCGACTGGGAGGCACGCGTGCGGGCGGCCCACCATCGGCTGGCCCGTACCCCGGCGTTCGCACCGGAGGAGGGTGAGTACTACACCGCCGCCTGGGCCGAGGCCCACCGGGCGTTCCACCGCACGCTGCTGGAGGGGTGCGGCAACCCCACGCTGATGGAGACCTTCGACCGCCTGTGGACCGCGAGCGAGCTGGCCCGCCGATGGTCGACGCACCGCAATCCCGGCCGGGACGGCGCGGGGGAACACCGCAGGCTGGAGGAGGCGGCGCTGGCCCGCGACGCCGACACCGCGGCGGCGGTCCTGGTCGAACACCTCACCATGACGGCCGCCGCGCTGACCGAGGGGACCGACGGGACCGACGATTCAGGTCGGGCCGCCTGAGCGCTGATCGGGCCTGTAGGGGCTGTCGTGCCGTCAGAGCATCAGGCCCGGCCCCTGCTTGTTCAGCTCGTCCACCTTCGGTCCGTATTCGTCCATGGCGTATCCGACCTGATTGTTCGTCGGCAGACACTTCTTCCCGAGGTTGATGCCGTCCGCGATCAGGCCCACGGCATCCACGTACTGCTGGGGTGTCAACGCCTCACCGCACCGCTCCAGCCAGCGGCTTCCCTCACGAGCGAGCACCACGAAGGCGTGCGGAGCCGCGGCCCGGAACTTGACGGTCACCTGGGACAGGTCACGCACGGCCGCCACTGCCGCCCGGAGCCGCTCCCCGTCAGTCGGGTCATGCATCGAGAAGCGCAGGCGCACCTTGGCGTCGGCCGTGACGACGAGACGGTCCTCGGCTCCGCCCGGGCAGCCCTTCGCCGCCGCGAGATGGTTCTTGGCGAGATCGAGTCTGGTCTGCTCGGCCTCGTACTCGGCGCGCTGCAGCCAGTAGTGATGATCACGGTTGAGGAACGGGTGCGCCCCGTCGTAGATCCGCCGCGCCGCCTCGGCTTTCAGACCCAGGTCGCGCATGGTGTTGTGGTTCAGCAGCTTGATCATGGCTCGGCGATCGCGGTGCTGGTTGTCCGTGATGCGCCAGGAGCGCCCCGCGTAGAAGAACAGAAGCTTGGCGATGACCAGTTCCAGGTCGTCCGTACGCCGCCGCAGCACGGTCTGGACGACCGTGTCGGCGATGGTCCGCTGCCGGCATCGGAGTCGCCCCTCGGAGGTGCGCACGAGGAACTTCATGTCCACGAGCGTGTTCACCGCGGCCCAGTGACCCGGCCCCGGGGGTTCCGGATGGGAGACGATCTCCACCAAGTCCGCGGCGTCGATGCCGCGTTGCTGGAAGACCAGCGAGGAATCGGAGAAGGACACCACCGCGTAGGGGGCACGTTCCAGCTGGGCCAGCGCCTCGAACTCGCTGGTCACCTTCTGTGTCAGGGAACTGCCCGTCACCGTCTCGATCATCGCGGCGAGCAGTCCCTGATCGCACTTCTCCCGGAGTTTGCGCACCTTTTGGGCCATGAACCGGGGTTGATTGAAGTCGCCGATGAGAGGATTTTTGTCGAGTACCTTGATGATCTTCTTCAGGTCGCCGTCCGTCAGCAACTTGTCGGAACTGATCACCTCGGCAGGGAAATCGGCGTCGATCTCCGACTGGGCGGTCACCCGGATAGCTGCCACCACCAGGGTGCGGCCGTCGTCGTTGAGGTTCTTCATGAGCGAGGTGGCACGGCGCGTGAACATGTCGACGTCATCGACGAAGATCGCGTCGAAGCGCTGCTCGCGCGCCTGTTCCTCGATGGCCCGGGGCGGCAGGGACGCGCCGCGGTCCACCCAGCCGACGTTCGTGCCCTTCTTCTGGAGCCGGTAGGCAACCTGCATCAGGGCAGTGGTCTTACCGGAGCCCGCGGTGCCTTTGACCAGGATCATGGGCTGCCGCTCCCCCTCGACCGGCCGGGTGCGCTCCTCGACGACGTCGGCCAGCGAGAGCTGGGCCACGATGTTCTTGTCCTTGATGTCGCCCCACGTCGGATCCCGGCCGAGCAGGAACTCCCAACTGCCGGCGGGTGCCTCGACCACCCGCTCGGCCACCCGGACGATTCCCACACCGTCGCGGGTTCCGGCGTGCTGCTCGGTGAGGACCCGCCGCCCGTCGACCAGCGCCTGGTTCCCGGCGCGGAGCCGGTCCCGTACGAAGCCGGCAGGCGTCATACGGATGTGCCGCAGCCCCGCGTCGCGCAGGCGGGCCCGGTCGGCGGCCGTGCCCTCCGGACTGACGAGGAAGCCCGGAAACTCGCTCTCGCCAAGGGTCCGGCCCGCGATCCGCAGGGTCTCCCACAGGGCGGGGCTGCTCGGGGAGAGGGACACGAAGAGCGCGGGCCTGGTCAGCAACTCCGCCCGGAAACGCCGGAACCACAGGCTGCGCGCGTCGCTGGGCGGCACCGACCACGCGTCACCGAACTCCTGCGGGGCGCCGTCGCTGTGCGACCAGCCGTGCATGGAGACGATCTCCAGGGCACCCTGCTTGCCGGTCGGTGGGTCCTGACAGGCGTTGACGAGAGAAACGCTTTCCGCCAGCCGGGTGCCTCGCGCGACCGGCAGCACGTCGCTGCCGGTGAAGTCGTAGAGGCGCGACCAAGGGGCACGCAGCAGTCCGGACACCGTGTGGCCGTCGTAGCCCGACGGGACCGAGAGAGCGCTGAGATGCTGTTCCAGCTGTTCGGGCGGGAACTGCCGGCGCGCGGCGGCCCAGGTCTCGTGCAGGGCGGGCGCGGGCTGGGGCACAGCGCCGTAGACGGCCTCGGCGAGCCCGCGGTTGAACTCGTCGATGTCGATGACGGCGTCTTCGTCCGGTCCCGAGACCAGAGCGAGGGTCATGTGACCGGTCGACAGATGCCGGTAGAAGTCGGTGATGAGCGACTGCTCGTCGTAGGCCTCCTCCGGTCGCCCGGCGACCGGTACAGGGCGCGGCGTGGTGGAGGGGCGGACCCGGATCGTCGTCGGCAACTGCCTGCGGGTGGCCAGGTCGGCAATGACCGGACGGTCGGCACTCAGGTCCACGCGGAGCAGGAGATACGCCGGAGCGGCATCGCCGAAGGGCAGGTACCAGCCACTCGCGTCGCGCTCTCCACTGCCGGCGAGGGCCAGCAAGGGCGCTGCTTCCGCGGGCAGTTCGGGCAGTGTGCCGGTGCGGCCGGCCAACAGCAAGGTCAGGTCGTTGTGCTTCGCCCAGTCCGCGAACTCCTCGCCCACCGCGTGGTCGAGCTGCTCCTTGAAGCAGCCTGCGAGATCGGGAGTCGCGTCGTCGGCCACCATGCGGAAGACGCTGTTCACCCAGAGCAGTCCGACCGTGCCCGCACCCACCGTGTGGCGCAGGGAGCCGTCCCCGGGCAGCAGCCCCGGACGCCGGTCGGGGTGGGACGAGTAACCGTCCTCCTCCCAGGCGACCATGTCCGGAAAGACATCGGTCCGCAGCCGCTGGACGATGTCCTCCGTCATCTCGCCGCGCCACAGATCGGACGCGACCTGATCGAAGTTGCCCGCCAGATCGCGGGCGAGGGACCGCTTGGCGGGCATGGTGCGGCGATCGGCCGGCCCGGGGACAGGAATGACGAAGGGCTCGTGGTCTCGTTCCAGGCAGGCGAGTTGCGCCTCCGTCACGAGGTCCTTCACGTCCGCGTGGTCGCCTGACGTGCCCAGGACGAAGATCCCATCGAGCCGGTGCCCCGTCTCATGCAGTGCTGCAAGGTCCGCGAGCACAGATGCGTCGGGGCTGCTGCCGTCCGGGGCACCTGCCGGCAGCGGCCCCAGGACGAGGAAGTGTGCGGTCGTCCCTGGGTCAGGCATCCTGCCACCTGACGGCCCTGACCTTGCCGCGGGGCAGCTGCAGCGTGATGTCCCGCACCTCGCAGACGCCCCGGGCGGGTTCGATCTCGACGAACGACGCTCGCAGTGAATCCTTGAGGATCGCCCCCTCGATCCGCCCGGTGACGGCGGACTCCTTCGAGCAGAGGGCCCTCAGAGCCGAGGCGTAGGACCGGTCCATGACGACCGTGCCCGTGGCGGTCTCACGGACCGGGTCGGTCAGAACCGCGGTCGCGAAGGTCAGGACGCTCAGCGCGACCGCCACGAACGCGGTCCGATTGGCTCGGGTCTGGCGCTTGTCGATCTCATTGGCCTCGTCCCGCACCTTCGTGATCACCCGGTCGATCAGGGCTTGGCGGGAAGCCACCTTGCGTTCCTGCGCCGGGTCCTCCGGCACGGGGGAGGCGACGGCGTAGAGGTACAGGGCTGCCGCCAGGAGCCAGAGCGCCACGGACACGATGCCCATCCACTGGGCCGCGACGGGGCGGTCGGCCAGGGCCGTGACGCTCAGTGCCGCCATCAGCCCACCGGCGAAAAGGGTGACGGTGGACTGAGCGGCCTGCGCCCGGCCCCTGGCCACACTGACAGCCTGGACCAGCTGGGAATAGTAGGACTCCGACACCGAGGTGACCACGGTGTCCAGCACCTCTTCGTACTCCTGGCGCTCCTGGTCCACGTCGGAACCCGCCCCCGGTTCCTGGACCGGAATCCCGACCGCTCCCCTTTGGTCCACCGTCAATGAATCCCCCCACGACGCAACAGACGGTGAAAGTAACAGATTTCGCAGGCTGTCACCGGCGGATCCTCAACCGGCGAACGCCGGTTGTGCGAGCCCCCTCCCCGCGCCGGGGACGACGAGCACCGAGCCCGCCAGCGGGTGCGGTGCTTCCAAGCCCGTGCGGGCCGTTGTGATGTACAGGTCCGTCAGGTCCGCGCCGCCGAATGTGCAGGCCGTGGGGCGGGGGACGGGGAGTTCGAGCACGTGGTCCAGTTCGCCGGACGGGGTGTAGCGGCGGATGGCGCCGCCGTCCCACAGGGCGACCCAGACACAGCCGTCGGCGTCGACGGTGAGCCCGTCGGGGAAGCCTTCCCCTTCTTCTACGACCGCCAACTGACGGCGATTGGCGACCCGTTGGCCGTCGTAGTCGAAGACGTCGATTCGCCGCGTCGGTGAGTCGATGTAGTACATGAGGCGGCCGTCGGGGCTCCAGCCCGTGCCGTTGCTCACCGCCACGTCGTCGAGGACGGTCTCGGCCGAGCCGTCCGGGGCGAACCGGGAGAGCGAGCCGCCGCCCGGTGCCTCGTCGTAGCGCATGGTGCCCGCCCACAGGGAACCGTCGGGCGCGACCGCCGCGTCGTTGGCCCGGCGGCCGGGGACGACCTCTCGGTGCAGCCAGCGGAATTCCTGAGCGGCAGAGGAGGGGTCGCCGGTGCGGCTCCCGCCGGAGACCCCGTCCGCACCCGTCACCGAGTCCGGGCCGTACAGGCCTATTCCGTCGCGGAGGTTGACGACCAGGCCGCCGCCCGCCCGCGGCTTGGCGGCGCCCACGTGCTGCTCGGTGGCGAGTACCGTGCGCCGGCCGGAGACCGGGTCGTACGTGAACACCCGGGACCCGAGGATGTCGATCCAGATGAGCCGCTGGGCGTCGGCGTCCCAGGTGGGGCCTTCCCCGAGGGCCGCCTCCGCCCGGACGGCCACCTCGTACGCGTGCGCCCCCGACGGCCGGCGGCTCATCCGACGCTCCGGTGTCCGAGTCGCTCCGACAGCTCGGCCGCGCCCTTGACGGCGAGCCCTTCCAGCTCGGCCTTGCGGTCCTCGCTCCAGCGGATCATCGGCACGGAGATCGACAGCGCTGCCACGACCTGGCCCGTGCGGTCGCGCACCGGCGCGGCGATGCAGCTGACGTCGGGGTTCGACTCCCGGCTCTCCACCGCGACACCGCGGGCGCGGATCTCGACGAGGGCCTCGCGCAGGGCGCCCGGGTCGGTGATGCTGTTCGGCGTCATCCGGATCAGGTCGGCGTCGTCGGGGATCCGCGAGGTCAGCTCGGGCTCGGACAGCGAGGCGAGCAGCATCTTGCCCACGGAGGTGCAGTGCGCGGGGAGGCGGCGGCCGGCGGCGGACACCATGCGCACGGCGTGCGTGGAGTCGACCTTGGCGATGTAGATGACGTCCGTGCCCTCCAGGATCGCCACGTGCACGGTCTCGTCGCAGGTCTCCGCGACGGACCGGGCGACCTGCTGCCCCTCGGCGGCCAGGTCCAGCTGCTCGGAGTAGCGGCTGCCGAGCTGGTACGGCCGGACACCGAGCCGGTAGCGTCCGGGCTGACCCGGTACGGGCGTGATGTACGAACGTGCGGCGAGCGTCGTCACCAGTTCGTGGACGGTGGTGCGCGGCAACTGCAGCCGGCGCACGATGTCGGGGGCGGAGAGTGTGCCGTCCCCGTCGAGGAAGAGCTCAAGTATGTCGAGAGCCCTGGTTACGGCAGGTACGAGGCGTCCCACAACTGGCCCCCTCCCTTATGTTCGAAATTTCAACAGCCGATCGGCATAGCGAACACAGGCTACTCACACGGGTTGGGTGGGGCAATAAGCGCGCGTGACCGGGGGGCCGCATCGTGGGGTGGGCCCCTGCTGTGGAGGCGCACCGGGCGACTGCCGCAAACGGTTGGGTGGGTGGGAAAGGGAGGTTGTTCTCAGCGGCGGGCTCGGGGGTCGCCCAGTTCGCCGCGGAGGCGCTGGGCCCGGAGCACCAGTTCCAGCTCGAAGCGCCGGTCGGGGTCGTCGACCTCGTCCCCCCACAGCTCCCTGATCTGCCGAAGGCGATACCGTACGGTCTGCGGATGGACCCCCAGGCGCGCGGCCACCTCGGGAGCCCCGCCCCGTGTCTCCAGCCAGGCCAGCATCGTCTCGGCGAGCCGCCGCCCGTGCGTGGGACCGCAGTGGGCGAGCGGCTCCAGACAGCGCAGCGCCAGGTCGTCGATCAGCTCCTCCGGTTGCAGCAGGACCAGCGCCTCGGTGTGCTCGGTGCAGTACAACACCTCTCCCGCGGGCAGCAGCCCGCGCTCCATCAGCCGTACCGCCGCCTCCGCCCAGCGCAGCGACTTCGCCGCGTCGCGCAGCGGCACGGGCGGCCCGATCGCGCCGGCCCAGCCGGTCAGCGCCCGGTGCAGCAGTTCGGGGCGCCCGGCGGCGTCGGGCTCGGGCACGACCATGCGGGGCTGCTCGTACTCCATGTCCAGCAGTACGCCCTGGCTCACGGCGGGCGCGACGGCCTCCCGGGCGGGCCGCAGCAGCACTCCGACCGCGACCCTGTCGGGCAGCGGCCAGCCGATCCGCGCGGCCCGTTCGGTGAGCGCCTCGGCCGGATCACCGCGGTGGTGCTCGGCCAGCAGCAGTTCCATCAGCCGGCGCTGCAGCCTCAGGCGTTCCCCGGCCTGCCGGGCGGCGGCCTCGGCGTAACCGCGTACGGACTGGTCGACCAGCCCGTCCAGGTACTCGTACCCGGCGTCGACCAGCTCGTACATCGCGGGCGGCGGGATCTCCACACGCGTGCCGATCTCGGCGAAGCGGCGCCAAGCGAGCCGTACCCCGAGCCGGTAGATCGCCTGGAGCGAGTCGAGGCTGCGGCCGTTGATGCCCTCGCCGCGGCCGAACTCCTGGAAGACCTCGGGGTGCACGCGCGGCCGGCCCTCGGCGGTCTCCAGATGCTGGACGAACACCTCGATGGCCCGGCGGATGCCGACCAGCGCCATCGGCTCGCCGGAGTCGTCGAGCACGACCGGCAGATGCGGGTACTCGTGCTGGATCTCCTGGAGGATCTCCTCGGCGAGCGCGGGCGCCTCGGCCATCGCGAGCGCGGCGAACTGCCGCACCTGCAGGCGCGGTACGTCGTGCCAGGCGGAGCGCACGGTGACGGGTGCCGGGCGGAGAGGCATGGTCAGCGCTCCCGGCCGGCCGTCTCATAGGTGATGAGCGGTGTGTTCGGCTGTTCCGGGGTCGCGTCGAGCAGCGCGACGATGCCGAGGGCGGCGCCCACGGCGAGCACGGCGGCGGCCGTCACGGTCAGCAGGGCGGCGAGCAGTCTGGACATCGCGGGTCAGCCTCTCTGTCGAAAGGTCACCCCCACCGCGGCGCTCCGCTGGGAGCGCCGTCCGAAATCCCGGAATCTGCGGGCCGACCGTGGCTGGTCGCGCAGTTCCCCGCGCCCCTGACGGGCGCGGCGCATCTCCCTCGCCACCGGGCCCACCTCGCCCCGGCCGGCGAGTCCCCGGTGCCGGCAAGTCCTCAGTGTCATCAACGCATTGACACTTCGTCAAGGGTGCGCCTACGGTTCCCGGCCCATACCGCACCTGCACCCTCCCCCACCGTGCCGCGTCACCAAGAGCCCTTGGAGTGCCCGGATGCGCCGTACCGCCACACCCTTCTCCCTGGTCATACTGGGTCTGGGCGTCTTCCTGCTCGTCCTGGCCCCGCTGCTCGCCTGGTACGTCGAACCACGCGCGCAGCGCACTCCCATCGACACCGATCAGACGACCGTCTTCACCGGCACGGGCAGTTATTTCGACACCGACGCGATCGAGACCGTCGACGACAAGAAGATCACCATCACCCGGCAGGTCCGCGGGGACGTCGCGGAGAGCGAGAAGAGCGGCCGGGCGGTCTGGGACGTGTCCACGTCCGTCGACACGGACAAGTCGCTGCCCGCGGCCGATCCGCACGACTCGCTCCAGTGGACCATGGAGCGCTGGGTGACCGACCGCAAGACGAACAAGCCGGTCCACTGCTGCGAGGAGAAGCCGTACTTCGAGGGCGAGGCCTACCTCAAGTTCCCCTTCGACGTGCAGAAACGCTCGTACATCTGGTGGGACAACACCCTCGGTTCGACCGTCACGCTGAAGTACCGGGGTGAGAAGCGGATCCAGGGGTACAAGGGTCTGCGGTTCACCGGGACCGTGCCCGCCACCAAGACCGGCACCAGGCTGGTGCCGGGCACCCTCGTGGGGGTGGAGGACGCGGGCCAGGTGCTCGCCGAGGAGTGGTACTCCAACCACGGCGTCGAACTGGTCGCCGACCAGCGCACCGGCCGGATCATCTACGCGGCGATCGGCCCCCGCAAGACGCTCCGGGCGCCCGGGACGAAGAAGGACGCCGTCGTCCTGCTCGACAGCAAGCGGATCGCGTTCACCCCCGAGACCCAGAGGCAGCAGGTGGATCTCGCCGACACGGACAGCGGTCTGCTGCGCGCGGTGGGGCGGACGGTGCCGCTGGGAGCGGGAATTGTCGGTTTCCTCCTGGCCGCGGTGGGTGCCGTTTTGGTGGTACGAGGGCGTCCGCATCCCGATACGCCCGAGAGCTCCCAGGAACCGCTCACAATGTGATGAGACGTCAGCTCCACAAAGGCCCGAAATTGTCACTTCGGTGAGTAGCCGCAGCGAACCAGCGGGCGAAAACTGTCCACCCCACCCGAACACGGTCCGTCCCGAACACGGTCCATCCGCACCCCGTCACAGCAGGCCCCGTTCACCCCCACGGAACACACCCCACAGAAGTCCCGCCAAGACCCCGGCACAGACCCCACCGAAGCACCGAAGCACCGGCAGATCGGTTCCACCCCTCCATACGGACCGCCACCGCGGGACATTCAGGGTTCCCGCACCGAACGGACCGACCGCACCGCCCCACACACCCCCATACGCACCGGAACGCACCAACCCCCCACGCCCCACTTTGGTTCCGCACCCCGAGACGAGTTGGAGCACCCATGCCCCAGCACGTGCCTTCGTCGTTGCGCGCCGCCTTCCCCCGCTCCGCGCAGCGACACCCGGCGCTCCCCCCACAGCCGCGCCGAATCGTTTTCCTCGCCCGCCGTGACTACGGCAACGAAGCAGCGGGCGGCTCCGAACTCCTCGTCGACAGACTCGCCGAGGGGCTGACCCACCTCGGCCACCAGGTCACCCTGCTGTGCGGCGGCCCCGCCGCGTACCGCGACTACCGCGTCGTGTCGGCGGGCGGCGACCTCGGCCACTATCTGCGCGCCAGATCGGCGTTCCAGCGTCAGGTCGGCGACTGCGACCTGCTCGTGGAGGTCTGCAACGGCATGCCGTACCTGGCGCCGCTGTGGCACCGCGGACCGACCCTGTGCCTGGTCAACCACGTGCACACCGACCTGTGGCGGATGCGGTTCGGCGGACCGCTGGCCCCCGCCGCCCGGCTCGGACGAAGACTCGAACACTGGGCACTTGCGGGCGGGCAGCGCGGCGGCCTGCTGGTCGCCGTCTCCCCCTCGACCGCCCACGCGCTGCGCGCCATCGGTGTCGAGCGCGAACGCATCCGCGTCGTGCACAACGGTGTGGAGGAGCCGGGCGCACCGGCCGAGCGTTCACCGGAGCCGCTGTTCCTGGCGGTGGGACGGCTCGTCGAGTACAAACGGATCGAACTGCTGCTGCGCCTGTGGGAACGGGTCCGTCCGGTCACCGGCGGCCGGCTGGTGATCGTCGGCGACGGCCCCGAACGGCAGCGTCTCCAGCAACTGGCCGGTCCCGGCGTCGAGTTCACCGGCCATGTCTCCGAAGCGGAGAAGCACCGCCTGCTCTGTGCCGCCTGGCTGCTGCTGCACCCCTCCGCCGTGGAGGGCTGGGGTCTGGTGGTCACGGAGGCGGCGGCCCGCGAGACACCCGCGATCGCCTTCGACGTACCCGGCTTGCGCGACTCGATCGTGGACGGCGAGACGGGTCTGCTGGCCCGCGGCGAGTCGTCGTTCGCGGCGGCCTGGTGCACCCTCGCCCTGTCCACGCACCGTCGCACCCTCATGGGCAAGGCGGCCGGCGACCGCGCCGCCCAGTACCGCTGGCACCGCACGGTCCGCCAGTTCAGAGCCGTGGCGACGGAGGCGGTGCGGGGCTGGACACCATGACCCCCTGGCGGCGTAACTCCGGGCGCAAGGCGCCCCGGCTCAAGGTTCCCCGGCTCAAGGCCCCTCGGCTGAGGACTTCTCGGCTCGGGACTTCTCGGCTGAAGGCCCCTGGGCTGAGGTCTTCTCGGCGCGAGGGCGCGAGACCGGGGCCCGGCACGGGCCTGCGGGATCCCTCCCTGCGCCGCTCCCTCGCCCTCTTCCGTGCCTTCCGCCACGAGCAGGAGGACCCCGAGGGCTGCTACACGCTGCTCGCCCGGGACGCCGCCGACCAGGTGGAGGCCTACGACGGTCCGGTGAAGGGCCGGACCGTCGTGGACGTCGGCGGCGGGGGCGGCTACTTCACCGAGGAGTTCCGCAGGCGGGGCGCGCACGGCTACCTCTTCGAGCCGGACCCGCGCGAACTCGGTCCGAAGCCCCCCGAGGGATCGGTCGTCGCCGACGGCTATCTGCTGCCCCTCGCGGACGGTGTCGCCGACGTCTGCTTCTCCTCCAACGTCCTGGAGCACGTCGCCGACCCGCAGACCTTCCTCAGCGAGATGGTCCGCGTCACCCGGCCCGGCGGGCTGATCTACGTGTCGTTCACCAACTGGCTGTCCCCCTGGGGCGGTCACGAGTGGGCGCCCTGGCACTACCTGGGCGCCGACCGGGCCCGCGCCCGCTACCGGCGCCGTACGGGCAGGCCCGCCAAGCACACCCTCGGCGAGAACCTCTTCGCCGTGCACATCGGACCCACCCTGCGGCAGGTGCGCGCCCGGGACGACGTCACGGTCGTCTCGGCGCGCTCCCGCTACTGGCCGTTCCTCGCCCAGGCCGTCGCCCGGGCGCCGGGACTGCGCGAATTCGCCACCTGGAACCTCCTCCTCATCCTCCGGCGGTGTCCATGACCAGCACGGTCCAGGCCCCTCCCCCGGCGGCGACCCGCCCCCTCGCCCCGGACCCAGGCCCCGAGCAGGGGCCCCGGTCGCGGCGGTGGCTGCTGGGGTTCTGGGCCGTGGTCCTCGTGCTGTTCCTGGCCGTGGACCCGGGCCGGCAGACCTTCGACACCAAGCTCGGGGTCGCGCTCGACCCCGGGCAGTTCCTGGCCGACCTGGGTCAGCTGTGGCACGACCGCGGCGGCTTCGGCGGTATCGCGGACCAGTACGTCGGCTACGCCTTCCCGATGCTGCCCTACTACTGGCTGACCGACCTGATCAGCATGCCGGTGTGGCTGGCCGAGCGGCTGTGGATGTCCCTCATCGTCTCCGTGGCCTTCTGGGGTGCGCTGCGCCTCGCCGAGCGCCTGGACATCGGCAGTTCGGCCTCCCGGCTGCTCGGCGCGGTGGTGTACGCGCTGTGGCCGGTGTTCACCATCGTCGTCGGCTCGACCTCGGCCGCCGCCCTGCCCGGCGCGTTCCTGCCGTGGGTGCTGCTGCCGCTGACGAACGACCGCTCCAGCGCCCGGGTGGCCGCCCTGCGCTCGGCGCTCTTCATCCCCTTCATGGGCGGGGTCAACGCGGCCTCCACCCTGGCCTCCCTGCTGCCGGTCGGCCTCTATCTCCTGTCCCGGCCGCGCGGCCCCCGGCAGCGCGAGCTGATCGCCTGGTGGGTGCCGGGCGTGCTCCTGGCGACGGCCTGGTGGGTCGTCCCCCTGCTGGTCCTTGGCATCTACGGCGAGAACTTCCTTCCGTACGTGGAGAGTTCGCAGACCACGACGGACACCATGGCGGCGACGGAGTCGCTGCGCGGCGCCGGCAACTGGGTCGCCTATCTGCACTTCAACGAGGCCTGGCTGCCCGCGGGCTGGACCGTGACCGCCTCGGCGGTCGCCGTCGTCTCCTCGGCGCTCGCGGCCGGCCTCGGCCTCGCCGGACTGGCCCGCCGGGACATCCCCGAGCGGCGCTGGCTGGTGCTGACCGTGCTGACGGCCGCGCTCATCACCCTGGCCGGGTACGGCGGTTCGTTCGGCGCGCCCTTCCACGGCGTGGTCCAGGACTGGCTGGACGGCGGCCTCGCCCCCTTCCGCAACATCTACAAGTTCCAGACGGGGCTCGCCCTCGCGCTGGCCCTCGGGCTGGCCCACCTGGTGGGCGTCGCCGCGCGGGCCCAGGGCGCCCGTCCGATACGGGGACGCCGGTACGCGCCCCTGATCGCGGCCGTCCTCGTCCTCCCCGGACTGGCCTGGCCCTACCTCAACGGGTCGATCCTGCAGCCCGGTTCGTTCCAGGAGCTGCCCAAGTACTGGAAGTCCACGGCGAGCTGGCTGGAGAAGTACTCACCGGACTCCCGCGCCCTCGTCGTGCCCGCCACCGCGCACGGCATCTTCACCTGGGGCGCCACCATCGACCAGCCCCTCGACGTGCTCGCCGACTCCCGCTGGGCCCAGCGGGACTACGTGCCGTTCGGCACCGCGGGCAACCGGCGCGCGATGGACGCCGTCGAGCAGTCCCTGCAGACCGGCGGCCAAGTCCCGGGCCTGGCGGACTACCTGGGCCGGGCGGGCGTCCACTACGTCGTCGTACGCAACGATCTCGACCCCGACCAGCTGGGCTACGTACCGACCACGACCGTGAAGCGGACGCTTGAGCAGTCCGGCTACCGGCGGCTGACCGGCTTCGGGCCGCTGATGACGGGCGGCCGCATCGCGGAGAACACGCCCATCCAGATCGAGGGGCTGTATCCGCGCCAGCGGGCCGTCGAGATCTACGAGCCGGCCGCCGACGTGCCCCGTCCTGGCCAAGCCGGGCTGAAGGCCGTCGCCGACACCGCCGTCGTGTCCGGCGGGCCCGAGGCGCTGCTGCCGCTGGCCGCGGACCCGGCGATGCGGGACCGGGCGACCGTGCTGACCGGCGACAACCACCCCGGTCTCGGCTCCCCCGACCTCCAGGTGGTGGGCGACGGGCTGCGGCGCGCCGACACCCGCTTCGGCCTGGTCGGCGCCAACACCTCGTACACGTACACCCGCGACGAACGCAATCACTCCGGCAGCTACCAGGACGCCGGGGACGAGCCGCACCAGATCCTGCCGTCGGACGGGATCGGGCACCAGACGGTGGCCGAGCTGCGCGGGGCGCGCTCGGTGACCGCGTCGTCGAGCGGCAACTGGCTGTACTACCTGCCGCAGTACGACCCGGTGAACGCCTTCGACGGCAACCCCGACACGGCGTGGGCCGAGGGCGCGGTGGGCTCGGCGGACGGGCAGTGGCTGCGGATCGGCTTCACCGAGGAGACGGAGGTCCCGGCGTCGATCCGGGTCACCCCGCTGCCGCAGGAGAGTGTCCGCTCGGCGCCGACCCGGGTGCGCGTGGAGACGGAACGCGGCTCCGAGACGAGCACCCTGCGGGCCGACGGCTCGCGTCAGCGCATCAAGTCCCCCGAAGGGCCGTCGAATTGGCTGAAGATCACCGTCGTCGAGTCGACCGCCCGGCACTCCGGGCTGTCCGGGGCGGGCTTCTCCGAGATCAGCGTCCCGGACGTCCAGGTGACCCGCATGCTGCGGCTCCCGAGGGACGCCGAGGACGCCGAGGCCGCTGCCGAGACGGTCTCCCTGCACCGGGCCTCCGACCCGGGCAGCTTCTCCCCGACGGGCACGGAGGTCGGGCTGCACCGCCGCTGGACCTCGGACGCGGCCGGTACGTACGCGGTGAAGGCGAGCGCGATCCCCGTACCCGGTGACGCGCTCGACGCGCTGCTCTACGACGTGGCGCCCGAGCAGAACGACCGGATCACCGCGACGGCCGGTTCGACCGCCCGCCTCGGCACCGGTCTGTCGCCGCGCAACCTCACCGACGGCGATCTGACCACCGCCTGGATCGCCGGGGACGACCCGACCATCCGGCTGAGCTGGCCGGGCAAGCAGCCGGTGGGCGAGGTCGTCCTCGCCCCGGCCGGCGGACTGTCCACCCGGCCCACCGAGGTGAACATCAGCTCCCCGGACGGTGCGGTCGTCGCCGGGGTCGACGAGAACGGCAACGTCCGCTTCGACCCGATCACCACCGACCGGCTCGACATCACCGTCACCGAGACGGCCCCGCTGACCGTCCACAACCCCCTCGCCGACGAGGACATGCAGCTTCCCGTCGGCCTGACCGAGGCGTACGTCCCCGCCCTCGACGACCGCTACCGCACCCCGAAGACCCTCTCCTCCCGCCCCTTCGAGCTGCCCTGCGGGAAGGGTCCGACACTCGCCGTCGACGACGAGCTGTACGAGACGAGCGCCAAGGGAACGGTCGGCGACCTCGTGGCACGGCGGCCGATCGAGCTGACGCTCTGCCAGGAGGGGCGTGCGGACGGCGACTTGTCGCTCGACTCGGGCGCGCACCGGGTCGAGGCGGGCGACGCCGGCCCCCTGGCCGTCACCGATGTCACCCTGACCCGCGGCACGGTCACCACCCCGACCGCGCAGAGCCGTGAACTGGGCATACGGGACTGGCTCGGCGACCGCCGCGAGGTCACCGTCGGCTCGGGCGCGGCCTCCTACCTGACGACGTACGAGAACTTCAACGACGGCTGGAAGGCCACGCTGAACGGCCGCGAACTCGACCCGGTACGCCTCGACGGCTGGCAGCAGGGCTGGCGCGTCCCGGCGGGCGAGGGCGGCACGGTGAAACTCTCCTACACGCCGTCCACGGTGTACGAGGCCGGGCTGATCGGCGGCGGTGTCGGCGTCCTCGTCCTGGCGGGGCTCGTGCTGTTCCGGCGGCGCTCGCCCAACCCGGACGCGCCCTCGCCGCTGCCGCCGCCGCCCGGCCCGATCCTGGGCACGGTCGCGCTCACCCTGGTGGGGATCGTGATCGCCGGGTTCCTCGCGCTGCTGGTGCCACTGCTGGCGCTGCTCGCCCGGCGACGGCACGAACTGCTCGTCCCCCTCGCGTTCCTCGCGCTCGCGGGGGCCGGGATCGTCGCCGCGACGGGGGCCGGGGAGCCGGTCGCCGAGGGCGCCGGGGCGTTCGGGCACACCGCTCAACTGCTCGCGCTGATCGGCCTGTTCGCCGGTCTGGTGACGGTCGGCGAGGCGTCGTACGGCACGCGGGGCGGTCCCGGTGGCGGTCGGGGCGGCGGCCGGCCGGGTACGAGCGCGCTGCCGCCTGAGCCTCCGGGGTCCGAGGCCCCGACGGCGCCTCTGCCGCAGCGGACGCGCGGGGAGCACGCGGGCCCCGGGACCGGCCCTGGGGCGGGCCCGGGGGCGGACCCTGGAGCGGGCCCCGGACCCGGCACACCGGGGTCACCTGGTTCACCTGGTTCACCGGGGTCACCGCCGCCGCCCTTCGTGCCGACGGAGCCGCCGCGGCTCGCCTCCGGTCCGCCACGGCTCGCCTCCGGTCCGACCGTCTCGGCGCGGGGGCCGGGGTCACCACCGCGCACACCGGGACCCGGTGGCCGCGGGCGTTCCGGCGAAGGGGAGGGCACATGACGGCCGTGGAGCATCCCGCGCGCGACGGCACGGACGGGCCCACGGGACCGCCCGCCCGCATCCCGTTCCCCGTGGTGGACGAGGTCGCCCGGCACTGCCTCCAGGAGGAGGAACCGGAGACCGTCCACATCGAGGTCCATCTGCCGGGGCACCTCGACCCGGACCGTCTGCGGCGGGCGTTCGCCGGGGCGCTGCACCGCCACCCCCGCATCCTGATGCGTGAGGCGGCCCGCCCCTGGTACGGCAGGCGGTACGAGTGGGAGCTGACCCCCGAGGCCGATGTGGAGGCCGTCCTGTTCCCGGCGCCGGACCGGGACGCGCTCAAGCACGCGCGGGGCCGGGCACTGCGCGACGCTCCGCCGCTCTCGGCGTCCCCGCCGATCCGGCTGGAGGTCGTCCGGGATCCCGAGGCCGACGGCACGGTCCTGTTCCTCACCATCAACCACACCGCGCTCGACGGTCCGGCCTGTCTGCGGGTCCTGGCGACCGCGGCGGAGCTGTACGGCGGCCGGGACAACTCCCCGGCGGCGCCTCCGACCCGCACGGCCACCGAGGTTCCGCGGGACCCCGGCACCCCCTCCACCTGGGCGCCGCCCGCCCGGGTCGCCCACGGGACGCCGGAGCCTCCCCAGCACTACGGCAACGGCATGCTGGTCACCGAGCTGGGCGTCCCGCGGCGGCCCAAGGGCTCCCCGTACACGGTGAACGACCAGCTGATGGCCGCCACCGCGTTGATGATCGCGCACTGGAACCGGGAGCACGGGGCCCGGCCGCGTCCGCTGCGCATCACGATGCCCGTGGACGACCGGCCGCGCGGCACGGACATGCCGATCGGCAACGGCACCCGGCTCGTCGAGGTCCCCTTCGCGCCCGAGGAACTGGACGCCTCGGACATGCCCGCGCTGCTGCGCCGCACGGCGGACCGCACCCGCGCCCTGAAGGCCCAGCCGCGCCCCCAACTGGGCCACGGCGCCTCCCTGCTGACGGCCCCGGTGGTGCCCGTCGCCTGGCGTGCCGCCTTCACCCGAGGGCTGCGCAGGGCCGCCGGGCCCTGGACGTCGACCACCCTGCTGAGCAACATCGGCCGCGTCCCGTACGCCCTGGACTTCGGCGAGGAGGCCGGGCGGGCGCACGCCGTCTGGTTCTCGGCACCCGCCCGGATGCCGCGCGGGCTGACGGTGACGACGGCCGCCACGGCGGGCCGGCTGCACGTGGCGCTGCGCTGGTCGCGCTCCCTGCTGAGCCACGGCGACGGCAGCCACCTCCGCGACCTCTTCGAGCACTACCTGCACGCGACGGAACCCGCCGCACCACCACGCACGGGGAGCACCCCATGACCATGGCCCCGCCCCGCAGGCCGCCGCACGGCCTGCGGGACTTCTACGAGGACCCGGCCGTCCCGGTCGCCTCCGGCACGCCCCGCAGTCTGCGCCAGGCCCGGATGCTCGCGGACGCGCTCGGCCCGGCCACCTCCGGCCCGCGCACGGTCCTGGACATCGGCTGCGGCGACGGCACCGCCGCCGCGACCGCCGCACCGCTCCTCGCCGGTCACCGCCTCGTCGGCGTCGACTGGTCCCAGGACGCCCTCAGACGCGCCCACGCCCGTCTCCCGTACGCGGTACGCGGTGAACTCACCGACGGCGGGCTGCCGTTCAGGTCCGCCTCCGCCGACGCCGTCCTGTTCAGCGAGGTCGTGGAACACCTCGTCGACCCGGACGCGGCGCTCGACGAGATCCACCGGATCCTCCGCCCAGGAGGTCATCTCATGCTCTCCACACCCAACCTGGCCGCCTGGTACAACCGGGCCCTGCTCCTCGCCGGCGTGCAGCCCGTCTTCTCGGAGGTGAGCCTGCGCGCGATCCACGGCCGCCCCGGCAAGGAGGTGGTGGGCCATCTGCGGCTCTACACGGCCCGCGCCCTGCGGGAGTTCGTGACCGCGTCGGGCTTCGAGGTCGTACGGCTGCGGGGCGCGCCCTTCCACGGCGTACCGCGGCCGTTGCGCCCGCTGGACCGGCTGGCGTGCCGGGCCCCCTCGGTGGCTTCGATCCTTCTCCTGCACGCGCGAAGGACGTAGACCATGTGGTGGGGAGTGGCCGCGGCCCTGCTGGCGAACGTGCTCTACAGCGCGGGATTCGTCCTGGAGAAACGGGCGCTCGCGGCCCTGCCCGAGGTGAGCGTGCGCCGGCCCGCCCGGCTGCTGCGGCTGGTCCTCGGCAGCTGGCTGTGGATCGGCGGCTCCCTCGCCCTCGCGTCGGGCTTCGGCGCGCAGCTCGTCGTCTACCGCACCCTGCCGATCGCCGCCGCGCAGGGCATCTTCGTCTCCGGTCTCGTCATCCTCGTCCTGCTCTCCTCGGTGCTGCTCGGCGAGGAGACCTCGGGCCGCGAACGGTACGCGCTCGGGGCGATCCTCCTCGCGCTCCTGATGGTGGTGCTCTCCCTGAAGGAGGGCTCCGACACGGTCAGCCGCAGCGCCCCGGCCCCGCTGATCCTGCTGGTCTGCGTCCCCACCCTCGCGCTGGGCGTCTGGCTGTACGGGTCCGCCGAGCGCCGCGCCCGCCACCGGCACCGCATGCCGACGACGGGCGTCGAGTACGGCGTGGCGGTGGGCCTGCTGTACGGGGTCAGTTCGCTGGCCATCAAGGGCGTGTCGAGCCACCTCACCGGGAGCGGGTTCGGCGGCGCGGTGCTCGGGGTGCTGCGCTCCCCGTACCCCTATCTCCTGCTGTTCACCGGGGTGTTCGGCCTCGTCATGTCGCAGGCGGCGCTGCAGCGCTGCCGGGCCTCGCTGATCGTGCCGGTCTGCACGACGGTGACCTGTCTGTTCACGGCGGTGCTCGGCACGGTCTCGTTCGGCGAGGCGCTGCCGGAGGATCCGCTGCGGCTGGCGCTGCGGATCGGCGGTACGGCGCTGGCGGTCTCCGTACTCCTTGCGATGCCCAAGCACGACCCACCGCCGCAACCCCAGTCCTTATCCCCCACACGGGAGTTGACCAGCCATGAACCCGGACGACCCGCTGCTGAAGATACTGGCGTGCCCGCTGGACAAGGGGCCGCTGCATCTCCTCGGAAGCAGGACGGGGGGTGAGCCAGCCGGCGAGGCCCTAGAGGGCACCGAGGCCGCGCTGTACAACCCCCGGCTGCGGCGCCGCTATCCGATCGTGGACGGCATCCCGCAGCTCCTGCCGTCCTCCGGGGAGCAGGTGACGGACGACGAGCACGAGGACCTGCTGCTGCGGATCAGCGGGGGCGGCGACCCCGGCGGTTTCGGCGGTTCCCGCGACGGCACCCGGAAGCCGGGGTCGATGACGCCATGACCCTGGCAGCCCGCCTGGCCCCCTTCGTGCCGGTGCGGCTGGTCGCCTCGGCCGCCCGGTTCGTCTATCCGCGCTTCGAGCCCGAGCTGGCCCGGCTCGGCGACCTCTGCCCGCCCGGCTGCGGGACCGCCGTCGACGTGGGCGGCTGGTACGGCCCCTGGACCCGCCGCCTGTCGCGCCGGGCCCGCCGGGTGGTGACGGTCGAACCGGTCCCGCATCTGGCCCGGCTGATCACCGCCGCGACCCCCGGGAACGTCCAGGTCGTCCGCGCCGCCGCGAGCGACCGCTCCGGCACGGCCCGCCTGTGGCTGCCGCCCGGCGACCAGGGCGACCGGGGCGTCTCGTCGCTGGTCCGGCGGGACATCCACGCCCGCGCCCTCGACGTTCCCTGCCTCACCCTGGACAGCCTGAACCTCCACGACGTCGGCTTCATCAAGATCGACGTGGACGGCAGCGAGCTGGCCGTGCTGCGCGGGGCGGGCACCCTCCTCACCCGTGACCGCCCGGCCCTGTTCATCGAGCTGGAGGCCCGCATCCAGCCCGTCGACACGGTCGTCTCCCACCTCTCCGAGAGGGGGTACGAGGGCTGGGTGCTGCCCGGCGACACCTGGCTGCCGCTGTCCTCCTTCGACCTGGAGGCCCACCAGGCGCGCGCCTCGCACGTGGTCTCCCAGGGCCTGCTGCGCCGGGTGCTGCCCTTCCGGGGCCCGGGGTACGTCCGGTACGTGAACTCGGTGCTCTTCCTCCCCGACGGCCGTACGCCGGGCGGGCGCCACGAGGGGCACGCAGGGCATGCGGGGCACGTACGCGACGATGGGTCGCATGCCTTCCGCCAAGCCGGCTAGCACCGGACCGTTCACCCCGCTCGACTTCCAGCTCGTGCTGCTGCGCCGCATGGCCGACCACAACGCGGACCTCGTGGAGGACGCCCGACACACGCTGGGCGTCTCGGTCGCGGAGATGCGTGAGGCCAACCGGCGCTGGCAGGCGATGCGGCACGCACCGCGCAGCCGGGGCGCTGTCGCCCGCTACCGCTCGATCCTCGGGGACCCGGAGTCGGTGACGCCCCGGCGGATCGGCGACCTGTCCTGCGACGCGTTGCTGTGGCCGGTCCCCCTCTGGCCCGACCTGCGCTTCGAGGTACTGGTGGCCCCGGGCGGGGTCGCCTGCAACGAGTGGCTGGTCCGCGCGCCGGGCGCCCCGGCCCCGGAGCTCCGCTCCCTGGCGGACCTGACGCCCTGGTCCTGCACGGTCGACGAGGCCGCCCGCGCCTTCGCGCCCGCCCGGCCGCTGGAGGGGTCGGCGCCGACACGCTGGGGCCTCGCGTTCACGGCACCGGACGGCAGGGACGGTACGGACGGCCCGGAGGGTGTGCGGCGGGACTGCGTCGCGGAGTTCACGTACGGCCTGCTTCAGCGCGTCGCGGTCACCGAACGGCGACCTTGACGACGGCCTGGGCCACGACCGGTACGGAGTCCTCGTGCAGGAAGAGGAAGAGATTGGGCTCGACGAGTTCCAGCTCCATCACGCGGGGCGCCCCGTCGTCGCCGTCCACCAGGTCCACGCGGGCGTAGAGCAGCTCCGGCGCACCGGGTACGGCGGCCAACGCCCGTTCGGCGACGGCCAGTTCGGCCGGGCTCGGCTCCCAGGCCCGCAGATTCGGGTGCGGGACCTTCTTGTCGTCGAAGGCGGTACCGGGTTCGAGGACGGCCCCCTTGCGGATGGCGTGGAGGAAACGCCCGCCGAAGAACTGCAGGGCCCTCTCCCCCGCCGTGTCGATGCTCCGCACGTACGGCTGCACGATCGCGGTCAGCCCCTCGGCGTGCATGCGCTCCAGGTGCCGTACGGCGGTGTCGTGGTCCTCGGACGTGTAGCGGGCCGCGTACCGGGCTCCGGCCCCCGAGGTCGGCTTGACGACGTACTCTCCGTCGTCCGGCAGGTCCGCCGGGTCGCCCGGAGCGAGGTAGCGGGTGTCGACGACGGGCACACCGGCGGCGGCCAGGTCGCCCAGATACCGCTTGTCTGCGTTCCACCGCACGACCTCCGGCGGGTTGGCCAGGGTCGTCACGGCCCCGCAGCGGTCGGCCCACGCCAGGAACTCGGCGGCACGCCAGCTGTAGTCCCAGGTGGAACGGATGAGTACGAGGTCGAAGCCGCCCCACTCGACCTCGGGATCGTCCCAGCGGACGACGGCGGCCTCGGCCCCCGCCTGCCGCACCGCGTCCGCGAGGACGGGCAGGTCACGGTCGTACCCGGACTCCAGCACCTCCTGGCAGGTGACCAGGGCGATACGGGCGATGGTGCGTGCCACGGCGGGCTCCTCGGAGGGTGTGTCGGCTCACTGCGGTCATACCGGTCGCAGGTTAACAACCGCTCCCGGGACCGGCCCGTGAATTACAGGGGGCCTTGACCTTCACCTTCGGGGAGACCACACCATCGACGACGGAAGGGAGGAACGCCATGAGCAGCAGCAGGAGCAACGGCATGAGCGACGCCTCGATGACGATAGGGGCCTTCTCGAAGGTCTGCCGGCTGTCACCGAAGGCACTGCGGCTGTACGACGAGCTGGAGTTGCTGCGCCCCGCGCGGGTGGACCCGGAGACGGGCTACCGCTACTACGCGCCCGAGCAGTTGGAGCAGGCACGCCTGGTGGCGTGGCTGCGCCGGCTCGGCATGCCGCTTGCGGAGATCCGCAAGGTCAGCACCCTCGAACCGGCGGACGCCGCGCGGGAGATCCGCGCGTTCTGGTCCCGTATCGAGGCGGAGACGGCGACGCGCCGGGACCTGGCGTCCTTCCTCGTGGCCCATCTGACACCGACGCACCCGAACGAGGAGCCCACCATGCCCACCACGCTGGAACTGCGGTACGCAGCTCTCTCCGACACCGGCCGGATCCGCCCCGCCAACCAGGACACGGCGTACGCGGGCACACGCGTCCTGGCCGTCGCGGACGGCTTCGGAGCCGGGGGCGCGCCCGCGAGCGGCGCCGCCGTGGAGGCCCTGAAGTTCCTCGAAGCCCAGCCGCTCACCGCCGGAAACGTCCTCAACCTCCTGGAGGACGCGGTCCGGGGCGCCACGGAGGCGGTCCGGGAGGTGGCGGGCCCGACGGACCCGCAGACCGGCACGACCCTCACCGCGATGGTGTGGACGGGCTCGCAACTGGCCCTGGTCCACATCGGCGACTCCCGCGCCTATCTCCTCCGCGACGGCGAACTCTTCCGGATCACCCACGACCACACGGTGGTCCAGTCGCTCCTCGACGAGGGCCGCCTGACCCCGGAGGAGGCCAAGACCCACCCCCAGCGCACGCTGCTCGCGAAGGCCCTGACAGGCACCGGCTCACCGTCCCCCGACCTACGCCTCCACGACGCCCACCCCGGCGACCGCTACCTCCTGTGCTCGGACGGCCTGCCGACGGCGGTCCCGGAGGACACCATCAAGAAGATCCTCAAGTCGTCCCCCACCCCGACCGAAGCCACCCATTCCCTGATCACCACAGCAAACACCTCCGGATCCCCGGACAACGTGAGCTGCGTAGTAGCAGACATAACAACGAATTAGGGGCACGGGAAACGGCGCAGTCGTTCGCCCTTAAGGGGCGCGGGGAACGGCGCAATCTTGTCGCTTTTAAGGGGCGCGGGGAACTGCGCGACCAGCCCCCACCGGCCCGCACCCGCCGTACATCCCGCACCCCCACCCCGGTGGGCCCCGCAGGCCCCGTGGGCCCCGCGAACCTACCCAACCCCCGGCAACCGCCGCGGCTCCAACCGCTCCTCGACCGCCCCGTCACCGCCCCGCGTCACCACATACGCCCCCTTCCCCGAAACCTCCGCCACCGCCTCCACCAGCTCCGTCCCCCGGTACACCAGCCCCACCCCGTCATCCGTGCAGTGCGTCGTGGGCAGCGTGCCGTTCGCGACGAGGTCGTGAACCAGCGGGCGGCGGCCCGGGTCGGAGTCGTAGTGGACGCCGTTGCCGTAGGGCAGGAACCCCAACGCGTCGGTCACGGGCCGCAGTTCAGGGCCGAACGAATCCGTCGTGCCGCCCTCGAACCAGCAGATCGACCCCGCACTGACCCCGCTGAGAACGACCCCGGACTGCCAGGCCCGGCGCATGATGTCGCCGAGGCCGTGCACCCGCCAGACGGCGAGGAGGTTGGCCACCGAGCCGCCCATCACCCAGATGACGTCCTGCTCCAATACGGCGCCCTCGACGTCGTCGAAGTTCGGCCTCGGGAAGAGGTTGAGCGGAACGAGGTCGAACCCCGCCACCCGCGCGGCCTCGGCCATCCGCGCCGCGAAGTGCTCGGCGTCACCGATCGCCGTGCCGACGTACATCACCCGGGGCCGGCGGCCGTGCGCACCCGACAGGTCGACCGCGTGATGCACCAGCGCGTCGAACTCCACCATGGTCCGGGCTCCCCAGCCGCGGTGCCCGCCGGACGTGGCGAGGATGGTGGGCTCCCGGCCACCCACGGGTGACGCAGACGGCTGGGGCGACGGAGGTACGGAGGACACGGTCATAACGCCGGATCCTAACCACGCCCGTCACGGCCCCGGCCGCTCACCCTCCTCCGGGTCCCAGTCCAGCAGCCGTACCCGCGCCACCGTCTGGACGTGCCGTCGCATCGCCGCGGCGGCCCGCCCCGGCTGCTGGGCCACGATCGCGTCGAAGATCGCGCGGTGCTGGGTCAGGGACCGGGTCGGCCGGCCCGGCTGGCGCAGTGACTCGTGGCGGCTCTCGGTGATCTGGTCGGCGATCGAGCGCATGAACTCGGCGAGGATCGTGCTGTGTCCGGCGGCCGTGACCGCCGCGTGGAAGAGCCGGTCGCCCTCCACTCCGTGGCCGCCCGCCGTGATCTCGGCCCGCATGTGGGCGAGGGCCGCGTCCATGGCGGCCACGTCCTCGTCGGTGCGCCGCTCGGCGGCCAGCTCCGCGAGCTTGGTCTCCAGGGCCTCGCGGGCGTCGAGCACGTCGGGCAACCGGCGCCGACGGTCGACGAGTTGTTCCACCGGCTCGGCGTCGAGGGTGTCCCGGACGAGGTAGGTCCCGCCGCCGTGGCGGACCTCGACCAGCCCCTGGACCTCCAGGACCACTATGGCCTGCTTCACGGAGGCGCGGCTGACTCCGAGCCGCGCCGCCAGGTCGCGTTCGGGCGGCAGCCGGTCACCGGCACCGAGGCCGCCCTCGGCGGCGTAACTGCGCAGCCGGTCGAGGACCTGCTCGTACAGGCGCGGCTTGGACCCCATGGGCCGCAGTGCGTCGGTCATGTCCGGTCTTCCCCCTTACCTCTCGATCTGGTGGATGAGTGGCTGAGCCAATTTACGTCATGTCTCTTGACGCTCTCCACCACGGCCGCCCAATGTGGTTCAGCCACTTGGCCACTCAGCCACTTCTCCAGCCGGACCGCCCCCACCTGACAAGGGACCCAAAGACGGGAGCCCGTATGTCCGCCGAACTGATATCGATCCTCGTGCTCGTCGTGGTGTTCGTGATCGCCACGACCCGCTCCATCAACATGGGCGCCCTCGCCTTCGCCGCCGCCTTCGGAGTGGGCGGACTCGTCGCCGACCTCGACGCCGACAAGATCTTCGCCGGTTTCCCCGGCGACCTCTTCGTGGTGCTCGTCGGCGTGACGTACCTCTTCGCCATCGCCCGCGCCAACGGCACGACCGACTGGCTGGTGCACGCCTCGATCCGGCTCGTGCGCGGGCGGGTCGTACTGATCCCCTGGGTGATGTTCGTGCTGACCGGCGCGCTGACCGCGATCGGCGCGGTCAGTCCGGCCGCCGTCGCCATCGTGGCGCCGATCGCCCTGAGCTTCGCCGCGCGCTACTCCATCAGCCCGCTGCTGATGGGCGCGATGGTCGTGCACGGCGCCCAGGGCGGCGGTTTCTCCCCCATCAGCATCTACGGCTCGATCGTCAACGGCATCGTCGAGCGCGAGGGCCTGCCCGGCAGCGAGATCGCCCTCTTCCTCGCCTCCCTCGTCGTCAACCTCGTGATCGCCGCGATCGTGTTCGTGCTCTTCGGAGGCCTGAAGCTGAGCCGCGCCGAAACGACGGACCGCGACCGGCAGAAGACCGCGGCGGTCACCGGAGGGTCGGCCACAGAGGCGACCGGGGGCGGGACCGGAGTCGGGGAAGGGGGCGGGAGCGGGAGCGGGGATGTGGTGGTGCTGGACGCCGACGACGACACCTCCCGGCTCAACCCCGCCCGGATCGCCACCCTCGCCGCGCTCGTCGCCCTCGTCGTCGCCGTGCTCGTCTTCGACCTGGACGCCGGCCTCACCTCCATCACCCTGGCCGTCCTGCTCAGTACCGTCTGGGCGGAGGACAGCCGCAACGCCGTCAGCCAGATCGCCTGGCCGACGGTCCTGCTGATCTGCGGTGTGCTGACGTACGTCGGTGTCCTCGACGAGATGGGCACGATCGACTGGGCGGGCGAGGGCGTCAGCGACATCGGCGTCCCGCTGCTCTCGGCCGTCCTGCTCTGCTACATCGGCGCGCTGGTCTCCGCGTTCGCGTCCTCGGTCGGCATCATGGGGGCGCTGATCCCGCTGGCGGTGCCGTTCCTGGCGCAGGGCGAGATCGGGGCGATCGGCATGGTCGCGGCGCTCGCGGTGTCGGCGACCGTGGTGGACGTGAGCCCGTTCTCGACGAACGGCGCCCTGGTCCTCGCCGCGGCACCGGGCGTCGACCGGGAGCGTTTCTTCCGGCAGCTGATGATGTACGGAGGGATCGTGGTGGCCGTGGTCCCCGCCGTGGTGTGGCTCGCGCTGGTGGTACCCGACTGGGGGTGACCACCGGCACACCCCGCCGCGTCCGGCACCCTCGTACCAAGGACCGAGCACAGACGCCCGACGATCAAGGAGTACGCACGCGTGTCCCCTCTCTTCCCGGCCCTGACCGAGGCACTGGCGGACCCGGACGGCACCGCCGCGCACCGGTCGGCCCTGCGCTTCGGCGACCGCTCCCTGACCTACGGCGAACTCGCGGCGAGTGCCGCCCCGCTGGCCGCCCGCGTCGGGGATGCGGACCGGATCGCCGTATGGGCCACGCCCACGCTGGAGACGGCCGTCGCCGTGGTCGCCGCGCTGCTGGCCGGTGTGCCCGCCGTGCCGCTCAACCCGAAGTCGGGCGGCGGAGAGCTGGGGCACATCGTGGCGGACAGCGCGCCGGCCCTCGTACTGGCCGCTCCGGGCGACCGACTCCCGGACGCCCTGGCCTCCCTGACGCGCGTCGACATCGACGTACGGACCGAGGGACCGGCCCCGGCCCTCACCCCTGCCCCCTCCCCCGCCCCGGACACGCGCCACCTCGCCGACGAGTCGCCCGCCCTCGTCGTCTACACGTCCGGCACGACCGGGCCCCCGAAGGGCGCCGTCATCCCCCGCCGGGCCGTCGCCACCACCCTGGACGCCCTCGCGGACGCCTGGCAGTGGACGGGCGACGACGTCCTCGTACACGGCCTGCCCCTCTTCCATGTGCACGGTCTGATCCTGGGCATCCTCGGCCCGCTGCGCCGCGGCGGATCCGTACGGCACCTCGGCCGCTTCGACACGGCGGGCGTGACACGGGAGTTGAGCGGCGGCGCCACCATGCTGTTCGGGGTGCCGACGATGTACCACCGGATCGCGGAGTCCCTGCCCGACGACCCGGCGCTCGCGAAGGCGCTGGGGCGGGCCCGCCTGCTCGTGTCCGGTTCGGCGGCCCTGCCGGTGCACGACCACGAACGGATCGCCGGGGCGACGGGCCGGCGGGTCATCGAGCGGTACGGGATGACCGAGACCCTGATGAACACCAGCGTCCGTGCCGACGGCGAGCCCCGCGCGGGCACGGTCGGCGTACCGCTGCCGGGCGTCGAACTGCGGCTGACGGAGGAGGACGGCACGACGGCCCTGGAGGCGTACGACGGGGAGAGCGTGGGAGAGATCCAGGTCAGGGGCCCGAACCTCTTCACCGAGTACCTGAACCGGCCCGACGCGACGGCGGCGGCCTTCACCGAGGACGGCTGGTTCCGCACCGGCGACATGGCGGTGCGCGACCCCGACGGGTATGTACGCATCGTCGGCCGCAAGGCCACCGACCTCATCAAGAGCGGCGGCTACAAGATCGGGGCGGGCGAGATCGAGAACGCCCTCATCGAGCACCCGGGCGTACGGGAGGCCGCGGTCACCGGCGAACCGGACGCCGACCTCGGCGAGCGGATCGTCGCCTGGATCGTGCCCGCCGACGACCAAGCACCGCCCTCCGCGGCGGAGTTGGCGGACCATGTGGCCGAGCGTCTCGCGCCGCACAAGCGGCCTCGCGTCGTCCACTACCTCGACGTCCTGCCCCGCAACGACATGGGCAAGATCATGAAGCGTGCGCTGGCCCATGACTGAGGGCGCCGCGGTCCACGGCTCCCGCCGGTGCACGGCCCGCGAGGCGCTCGCCCTGATCAGCACGGACTTCTCCGACCTGCCCGCCCCCGCGACACCGGTCTCGTACGGTCCTGACGGCCCCTTGTCCTGGCAGGGTTACGGCGCCTCGCGCGCCCGGGCCGCCGAGCGCACCGGCGAGGAGGAGTCCGTCGTCTGTGGCACCGCCGCCGTCAAGGGCGAGGACGGCGGTACGACCCGGGCCGTGCTGATCTCCTTCGAGTTCGGGTTCCTCGGCGGTTCGCTCGGCGAGCGCACGGGCGATCGTCTTGAGGCGGCGCACACCTACGCGCGCGAACACCGCCTCCCGGTCGTCTCCCTCGTCGCGACGGGCGGCAGCCGGATGCAGGAGGGCATGCGCGCACTGGTCCAACTCCAGCGCGTGGCACGGCAGTCGGCGCTGACCCGGGCGGCCCGGCTGCCCCAGATCGCCGTCCTTCGCGACCCCACGACGGGCGGCGGCTGGGCCACGCTGGGCGCGGGCGCCGATGTGATCCTCGCGCTGCCCGGCGCGCAGGTGGGCTTCGCGGGCTCGCGGGTCCGGCCGCCCGACGCGGACCCGGCCGCCTACACGGCCGAGGCGCAGCTGGCGGCGGGGGCGGTCGACGCGGTGGTGCCCGAGCGGGAGCTGCCGGAGGCGCTGGCGCTCTGGCTGCGGCTGCTGACCGACCCGTCGACGGACCCCGTTCCGCCGCCCCCGGCGCTGGGCGACGCCGGTCTCCCGGGCACCGGCTGGGAGGCCGTAAGCGCCGCCCGCGTACCTCAACGGCCGCGCGCGGAGGCCTATCTGACCGCGTACTTCAGTGGTCGCGCGGCGATCAGCGGTGACCGTTGCGGCGGCACCGACGCGGGCATGCTCTGCGGTTTCGGCGTCCGGGCGGAGGACGGCCGTACGGTCGCCTACGCGGCCCAGACCGGCACCGCCACGCGCCCCGCCGGCTATCGCACCGCCGCCCGGCTGATCCGGCTCGCGGACCGGCTCCGTATCCCCGTGCTGACCTTGGTGGACACCCCGGGCGCCGCCAACGACGCGGAGGCGGAGCGGCAGGGCGCGGGGGCGGCCATCGCGGAACTGTTCGCGGCGGTGGCCGGGGCGCGGACCCCGGTGACCACGCTGCTGATCGGGGAGGGCGGCTCGGGCGGGGCCCTGGCCCTCGCCGCCCCCGACCACACGTGGGCCACGCCGGACAGCTACTTCTCCGTCATCGCCCCCGAACTCGCTGCCGCCATCCTCAAGCGCCCCCCGGAGGAGGTCCGGGCCACGGCCGACCAACTCCGCATCCGACCGCAGGACTTGGTGGAGCTGGGGGTGGTGCGAGGCGTTGTGGAGCGGGGGCGGTGAGTCGCGGCCTGCCGCACGCTCAGGCCCCGCGCCCGCCCGGCTACCGCACGCCCACCGCCCGGATGATCTCCTGGGTCACGGAGCCGCCGCGGTCGTCGGCGGCCGAGGCGCGCAGGGACACGTACGGGGTGCCGCGTGGCACGGTGAGCGTTCCCTGCCAGGTGGTGGCGCCCGCCTTGGACACGCCTACCTTTCGCCATGACTGGCCGTCGTCGTACGAGACATCCAGGCTCGGGCGGTCGAAGGCACCCGGGGACGGGCTGTCCGTTGTCGGGTGCGGGTTGTCGTGGGCTGGCCGCGCAGTTCCCCGCGCCCCTATGGCGGCGGGTGTCGCGCCCGCCACGTATGACGCGCTGATGGAGATGGGCAGGCGGCTCCCGGCCCTTACGTTCCCGGTCAGGTCCGTGTCGATGTCGAAGCCCAGGTTGATCAGGGGGAGGGTCGTCCAGCGGTCCTCCGGGGTGGCCGCCGATCTGAAGGTCCACTCGGAGTGGCCCTTCGTCGCGAGCTTCCAGCGGTCCGCGTCCAGGGTCGTGTCCGTGACGACCTTGTACGTGTGCTCGTCGGCGGGCGCGTCCCAGACGTACGCGCCGGAGCCGGTCCGCCGGTCGACCGATTCCCCGTCGAGGTACACCTCGGTGAACTGCGTCATGCCGCTGCTCTCGTCCCACACGTTGCCGAAGCCGGTGTGGTCGGGCCCGGAGTCTCCCCAGCCGGGGACGTTGAACTGGAGGGTCGAGCCGGAGCGCTGCTGCCCCCAGCCGAGCCCGGTGCCCAGCCAGGGGTGCCAGACCGGCCGGAACCAGTCGAGGTCCTGCCGCGTGCCCCCGCGGTGGCGGACGAGTCCGCTGCGCTCCTCCAGGTCCCCGGCGCCCACGTTGACGGACTCGTGCCACAGCTGGCCCGGGCCCGTGGACACGTAGTCGGTCCGCTCGGCCGGGAAGTCGGCCCGCTCCTGGAAGCCGATCCCGACGGGGAACGCGTCATCGGTGAGCGAGTACCGGAACTCACTGCCCGAGACGGGCTTCACCGCATGGAACTTCGTGTTCAACACGGCGAGTTGGCGGCTCGACGGCTCGTAGGTGAGGTCACGTGCCGGGATGTTTCCCTTGTGTCCTTCCGAAAGGTCGTACGTGTAGGGCGTGTTGCGGGTCCCGTTCATGTCGGCCCGCCCCGCGGACCGGAGTCGTGCCGCGTCCGCCGCGTTCAGAGTGGCGATCTGGACCGGCCGGTCCGCGTTGTCGTCGGTGCCGAACCAGGCGTTGAGCCGTCCCGGTACGTCGTCCGTCACGAACAGTGCCGCGGCGCCCGCGTCCTGGGCCGCCTGCGCCATCTCCGACGGCACGGCGCCTTCCTTCATCCGGACGAGCACGGCCTTGCCCCGCACGTCCTTTCCGCCGTACCCGCCGGAGCCCGCGGCGCCGCTGCCGACGTCGACGACCGGGAGCCTGCGTCGGCCCTCGACGAGCGTGCCCCCGGGCTGGACCACGGCCTCCCCGATGCCCTTGACCTCAAGGGCCGGCTTGCCGAGCCGCCATACGGTCCGGTACTCGAAGCTGCCCTTCGTCACCTTCGCCGTGGGCGCCGCGAAGACACTGTCGTACGCGACCGGCACCTGGACGGCCCCGAAGAGGTCCGCGCCGTTCGCCGCCCGGTCGTACTCCATGAGCAGCTGCCGGGTCTCGGTCCGCCGGTCGACGCGGGCCGCGATCTCCCTCAACCGGCGCCCGTCGAGGGTGACTTCGCGGTCCCGGTCGAGTTCGATCTCGGGCGCGGTGAGGAAGCCGAGCCCGAGCGAGTCGGCGCCCCGGCTGCCGCGTACGTCGAGGAAGGTGTCCAGGCTGTACGTGCCCGGCCCAAGCCGCAGTTCGGCGGTGCCGGTGTCCCCGACGTGCTCCGGGAACGGGTCGACGCCCTCGGCCAGTCGCTGCACCACGAGGTCGGCCGCGGTGGCGGCGCCGTCCCGGTCCTTGACGTGCACGGTGAGGGTGTACCGCTCCTCCTCCTTGACCAGCCCGAAGGCGGTGTGCGCGACGGGCGTGCCGTCCGCCGCCGAGGCCACGATCCGCCCGCTGGTGTTGCCGACCGGGGCCTTGCCGCCGTCCCCGGTCACGGTCGTGGTGGCGGTCCCGTGCGCGGGGACGGTCAGCGTGGAGTCGGCGAGTGTCGCGACCCCCTCGGGTGCGCCGGACACGGCCAGCTTCAACTCGGTAGACCGGTCAGTGGAGTTGGAGTACGTGAGTGTCCTCGTCACCGGCTCGTTCGACGCGTAGGGCCAGCGGTAGTGGCCCAGATCGGCGCTCCCGGTGGCCGTGATCCCGGCCTTCACCGCCGCGGGCACACTCACGCGTCCGGCGCCCAGCACATAGGCGGAGGAGTCGAGTTGCTTCGACGTCGACATCAGTGCGTCCTTGAGCCGGGCGCCGGTCCAGTCGGGGTGCCGCTCGGCGAGGAGGGCGGCCACGCCCGCCACATGGGGTGTCGCCATCGACGTACCGCTCATGGTGGTGTAGTCGCCGCTGCCCGGAGCGAGTCGGGAGCGGGCGGCGAGGATGTCGACGCCGGGGGCGGACAGGTCGGGCTTGAGGGCGTTGTCGCCGTGGCGGGGGCCCGCGCTCGTGAAGTAGGCGGGCCGGTCCGCGGAGTCGACCGCGCCGACGGTCAGCGCGGAGTCGGCGGCGCCGGGCGAGCCGATGGAGGAGGGGGCGCCGGTGTTGCCCGCGGCGACGACGAAGAGCGCGCCGGTCTCCGCGGTGAGGGTCTCGACGGCCTGGGCCATGGGGTCGGTGCCGTCGCTGGGTTCCGTCGACCCGAGACTCATCGAGACGATCGTGGCGCCGACGTCCCGCGCGGCCCATTCCATGCCCGCGATGATCTGCGACTCGCTGCCCGAGCCCTGGTCGCCGAGCACCTTCCCGACGGCGAGCGTGGCGCCGGGTGCGACGCCCTTCTCCGTGCCGCCGGACGCGGCGCCGCTGCCGCCGACGGTCGACGTGACGTGTGTGCCGTGGCCGTTGCGGTCGGCCACCTCTTCACCCTCGATGAAACTCTTCGTCACGGAGATCCGCCCGGCGAGATCGGGATGGCCGACGTCCACCCCCGTGTCCAGGACCGCCACGGTGACACCCTTGCCGGTCAGCCCTGCCTCCCAGGCCTCGGGCGTACCGATCTGGGCATTGCTTTCGGCCATCTCCGCACGGACCCGTCCGTCGAGCCAGACCTTGTCGATCCGGTCCTCGTCGATCCCGTCCCGCCGGGTGAGGGCCCGCCAGAACGTCCGCCCCTTGTCGGCCGCGACGGCGGCCCCGCGGATGCTCGGCAGCCCGCGCGTCCGCACGGCCCCGCGCGGAGTCACCGCCCGCGCGCCCTTCTCGTACGTGACGATCAGGGGCAGCTCGTCCGTCTTCTTGTCGGTGAGCCCCTGGCGTATCAGCTCGCTCACGTCGAACAGCCGCCGGTCGAGAGTGCCCGCCCGCAGATACGGCAGGGCCTCGTCCGGTACGACGGTCAGGGCGCCGTTCGCCGTCTGCGTACGGACCGCGCCGGTCGCGCCCCGCGCCCGCTCGACGGTCACCGTCCGCCTGCCGCCGCCGAGTTCGGTGACGGTGACCCGGTCGCCTGTGACGAGGGTGACGGTGTCGGCGGCGGACGCGGCGCGGGTGCGGGGCCGGTCGCCGGTGTCCCGCGCGTCGGCCCCGGC
>NZ_JBHWZP010000041.1:0-44385 GCF_042728395.1 Streptomyces sp. NPDC060205 | reverse complement strand
AAGGACGCGCACACCGCCGCCCAATCCGACGTGACCTCCGCGCAGAGTGCCCTTGATGCGGCGAAGAAGATGGCCGCCGACGCCCGTCAGATGCGTGAGGACGCGGCCGGGGAGGCGAAGCGCAAGCTCGACGATGCTTCCGACGCCGGGATTCAGAACCGTAAGTGGTACGAGGAGGTCGGGGACTGGTTCGTCGACAACTGGGACACCATCGTCGCGGTCTGCAAGGTCGTCGTCGCCGTACTCGGCATCATCGCCCTCATCATCGGCGGGCCGATTCTCGGTGCGATCGTGCTGATCGCCGCGCTCGTCGTTCTCGCCGACACGCTCAATAAATATATGAAGGGGCAGGCGTCCCTGTGGGATGTGGCGTTCGCCGCGCTGGACTGCATTCCGGGGATGAAGGGGCTCACCACCCTCGGCGGGCTCGCCAAGGGGCTCAAGGGGCTCCGGACCATGAACGGGCTCAAGGCCGGGTTGAAGGGCATGGCCGCAGGGGTGCGGGGTCTGGGCAAGTCGGCTCGGGGAGCCCTCGCGGACGGGGCGAAGGGGGCGTACAACCGGCTCAAGAACCTGGTGCGTTCCAAGGGCAGCGACCCGATCGACATGGCCACCGGTGCGATGTTCCTGCCGGAGACCGACGTCACCCTGGCCGGCACTCTGCCGCTCGCCTTCACCCGCCGGGCCGCCTCCAACCACCGCACCGGCTGGTGGTTCGGCCCGACCTGGTCCTCCACCATCGACGAGCGTCTGGAGACCGACGAGCACGGGGTCGTATGGGTCACGGAGGACGGGCTGCTCCTCGCCTACGCACACCCCACCGGTCCGCACGGCCCGGTGTTTCCCGCGGCCGGGCCCCGTCTCCCCCTGACCCGTCTCGACAACGGCGGCTACCGGATCGAGGACCGGCTCACCGGGATCACCCGCCGCTTCGCCTGCCCGGTCGACGGGATCGCCCTGCTGGAGCGCATATCCGACCGCAACGGCGACACGATCGACTTCGACTACTCCGAGGACGGGACCCCGCTCGCCATCCGGCACTCCGGTGGCTACCGCCTGGGGCTCACGGTCACCGACGGCCGCGTGACCGCCCTGCACCTGTCCGGGGCCGGTGAGAACGGCGCGGACCTCCAATTGCGCACCTACGGTTACGCGGACGACTGCCTGACCACAGTCGGCAATGCCGCAGGCCGGGCGATGCAGTTCGGTTACGACGACCGGCACCGGATCACCTCGTGGACCGATCGCAACGGTCGCAGCTACTTCTACACCTACGACACCGCGGACCGCTGCGTGGCGGAGGGCGGCGAGGCCGGGCACATCAGCCTCGTACTGGACTACGACGGCATCGACGCGGCCTGGCCCGATGCCCGGATCACCACGGTCACCACCGCTGAGGGCGCGGTCAGCAGGTTCGTCGTCAACGGCAACAGCCAGATCGTCGCCGAGATCGATCCGCTCGGCGGCACGATCAGCACCACCTGGGACGAACACCACCACCTGACGTCCTGGACGGACCAGCTCGGCCACACCACGAGCAGGGCCTACGACGACCTGGGCCGGCTCCTCGTCCTCACACGTCCCGACGGTGCGAGAGTCCAGGTCGAGTACGACGCCGAGGGCAATCCGCGCACGATCACCCGCCCGGACGGGCACGTCGAACGCAGGGAATTCGACTCCCGGGGCAATTGCGTCACGATCGCCAGACCAGGCGGCACCACGACCCGTTACGCCTACGACGACGCCGGTCACCTGTCCTCCGTCACCGATCCCACAGGACTCGTCACCCGGGTACGGTGCGACGCCGCCGGTCTGGCCGAGCACGTCACCGACCCCCTGGGCGGCGTCACTCGGTACGCGCACGACGCTTTCGGGCGGGTGGCGACCGTCACCGACCCCTTGGGCAACACGAGCCGCATGCAGTGGGGAGCGGACGGCGAACTGCTCCGGCGTACCGCCGCGGACGGACAGGTCGAGGCCTGGACCTACGACGCCGAGGGCAACAGGGTCCGTCATACCGACACCCTCGGAGCCGAGACCCGGTTCGAGTACACCCACTTCAACCTGCTCGCGGCGCGAACCGGGCCCGACGGTGTACGCCATTCCTTCGAGTACGACCCCTCGCTGCGCCTGCTCGGAGTGAGCCGCCCGGACGGACGGAGCTGGAGCTACCACTACGACGCCGCGGGGCGGCTCCTTTCGGAGACCGACTTCGACGGCCGCACCCAGTCGTACGGTCATGACGCCAAGGGCCAGGTGATCCTGCGCACGAACGCCGCCGGTCAGACGGTGCGCATCGCACGGGACGCCTTCGGGCGCATGGTCGCCAAGGACGCGGACGGCGCGGCGGGCACGTACAGGTACACCTACGCGTACGACCTGAACGGCCGTCTCTGCGCGGCTGAGGGCCCCGACGCCGTCGTCACGCTGGGGCGAGATCCGCAAGGACGTCTCGTCCGCGAGACCGTCAACGGCAGAAGCGTCACCTTCACCCATGACGCCGCCGGGCGAACGCTGAGCCGCACCACCCCCACCGGTGCGACCAGCACGTGGAGCTACGACGGCCGGGGTGACCTCACGCGGATACACACCGCCGGCCGCACTCTCGACTTCGACCACGACGCGGCAGGACGGCTCCTCTCCCTGGGGGTGGGCGACGCCCTTGCACTGACAAGCGAGTACGACGGTGTGGGGAGGGTCACCTCGCAGGCGGTCGCCGTCGATGACGGACGAACCGTGCGCGCCCGCTCCTACCGCTACCGTGCGGACGGCCACCTCATCGGTATCGAAGGACCGAACGGCGAGAGCCGGACCTTCGACCTGGACGCAGCCGGTCGTACGACAGCCGTCCGGGCGGAGAACTGGACGGAGTCCTACGCGTACGACGACGACGGCGCGCAGACGACCGCTGCCTGGCCGAGTCGTCACCCCGGCCAGACGTCCGTGGGCACACGGGGTTACGAGGGTGACCGGCTGACCCGGGCCGGCGGCACCCGCTACCGCTACGACGACCAGGGCCGCCTGGTGCACCGGCATCGCACCCGCCTCTCGCGCAAGGCGGAGACCTGGGCGTACACCTGGGACGCCGAGGACCGGCTGGCGTCGGTCCGTACTCCCGACGGGACGGTGTGGCGGTACCGCTACGACCCGATGGGGCGCCGCATCGCCAAGCAGCGCATGGGCGCGGACGACACAACCGTGGTGGAGCAGACCGACTTCACCTGGGACGGCACCACTCTCTGCGAACAGCTCACCACCGACGCCGCGCAGGCGCACGCCGTCGCACTGTCCTGGGAGCACGACGGGCTGCGGCCCGTGGCCCAGACCGAGCGTCTCCTCACGGCTTCGAACGAGGAGATCGACGCACGGTTCTTCGCCATGGCCACCGACCTGGTGGGCTCGCCCACCGAACTGCTCCACGAGGACGGCCGTGTCGCCTGGCAGGGCCGGAGCACGTTGTGGGGTCTCACGGCCTGGAAGAGCGAGAACAGTGCTTACACTCCACTGCGTTTTCCCGGGCAGTACTACGACCCGGAGACGGGTCTGCACTACAACGTCCACCGCTACTACGACCCGGAAACGGCCCGCTACGCCAGCCCTGATCCACTCGGCCTGGGCCCTTCCCCCAATCCGTTCCTCTACGTCCGCGACCCTCTTCTCTCGGCCGACCCGCTAGGGCTCTACGAGATCGGCAAACCGGACCCGGCCAGCCAGGTGGGCAACCTGCCCATGCTCGCGGACAAGATCGCCGCGCACGGTGACATCAAGAATCGCGGAATCCCGGGCATCGACGACCTCGACGTACCGGAACACCTGGAAGACCTGATGACCAACTCGCCGGGCATCCGTATGCGCAGTACGCCGTCGGGCAACGCCCGTTTCGCCTGGTGGGACGACGCAACCGGAACGATGCTGATCCGCGAGGGGGACAATGGAACCTTCATGCAGCCCGATGACGGCTACGAGTACTTCCTGAAACAGTTGAAGGAGTGAGGGCGTTGGCCGGCGAGGTGGAACGCGGCCGGACTCGGCGAGGCAGGAAACGGCTTCCGTACGACGTGTTCCGGGCCGCACCGGAGAGCAAGGCGGTGTGGGACGAACTGCCGGAGGCGGTCCGCACGGCGATCGCCCGGTGTGACGCGGAGCGGCTGGCGGTGGAACGGTCGCGGGTGGCACCGGAGCTGCGGGAGAAGATCACGGCTCCCGTGTACTCGGTGGCGGAGCGGTTCGCCTCCTGGGAACGCGTGGTGCGCCGGATGGAGCCCGGCTGGTCGAGCGAGGACTTCTATCCGGTCAGCGCGTACAGCAACGACCTGGACTCCCGCGACTCGTTGGACGAGGTCATGCGGGCGCTGCCCGAGGAGGCACGTGCGGGTGCGCTCGGCCGGCTGCTGGAGCGGCTGGACGCGCGGTTCCGGGCCGCGAGCGTGCCGGATCCGGACGGTTCCCTGCGGCCCTGGGTGCGTCCGACGAAGGAGAAGCCCGAGGCCGAACTCGCGGAGTGGTGGAAACGCAGGCCCGAGCGTGAGCCCTGGGACTGATCTCCGGCAACGCCCTCAGGGACTCTTCGCGCCGAACGCCTGTGCCTAGTAAATTCGCTGCTGCGTACGTGTGGTTGACGTGGTTGGTGCGACGGGGGTTGTGCGATGGCGGGGTATCGGCCGACGGACTGGCATGTGCTGGATCTGGAGAAGGATCCGACGCCGGGGGATCCGGTTCGGGTGAAGGCGTTGGCCAAGAGCCTGCATGACTTCGCTGATGACGTGCAGGATGCGTTGCGGCTCGTCAAGGGCATGGCTGAGGAAGACGCCGTCCTGACGATGGTGGGGAAGACGGCCGAGGTGTTCCGGGACGAGTTCTCGGGTGTGCCGAAGAACTTGAAGAAGCTGAAGAAGTCGTACGACCTGGCCGGCGATGCGCTCGCGGCGTACTGGCCCGAGCTTGAGCGTGCCCAGACACTCGCCGACAAGGCGCTCGTGAAGGGTCGTGAGGCGCAGGCGGATCTGTCGTCCGCGAAGTCCAAGCTGTCGTCGGCTGATTCGTGGGTGACTCGGGCCAACAAGGAAGCGGACAAGTACAAGGACGATCCGACCGGCGGCAAGGATGTCGAGAAGCCGGATGAGGCGAAGGTGCGGGCCGCCACCCGGGATGCCCAGAGTGCCAAGGACGCGCACACCGCCGCCCAATCCGACGTGACCTCCGCGCAGAGTGCCCTTGATGCGGCGAAGAAGATGGCCGCCGACGCCCGTCAGATGCGTGAGGATGCGGCCGGGGAGGCGAAGCGCAAGCTGGACGACGCTTCCGACGCGGGGATTCAGAACCGTAAGTGGTACGAAGAAGTTGGGGACTGGTTCGTCGACAACTGGGACACCATCGTCGCGGTCTGCAAGGTCGTCGTGGCGGTGCTGGGCATTATCGCGATGATTATCGGGGGGCCGATTCTCGGTGCGATCGTGCTGATCGCCGCCCTCGTCGTCCTCGCCGACACCCTCAACAAATATATGAAGGGGCAGGCGTCCCTGTGGGACGTGGCGTTTGCCGCCCTGGACTGCATACCCGGGATGAAGGGGCTCACCACCCTCGGGGGGCTCGCCAAGGGGCTCAAGGGACTCCGGACCATGAACGGGCTCAAGGCCGGGATGAAGGGCATGGCCGAAGGCGTGCGCGGGATGAGCGGCGTCTTCAAGGGCGCGGCCCGCATGCCAGGTGGCCAGATCCCCTACCGGGCGCTGTCCCCCAAGGCCAGGCAGCTCACCCGGGCGCTGGAGAACGGGCACATACCCATCCGGCCCGGCGAGGTGAACGTCTCCCATCTCTCCGAACTCCAGAGCTTCCACGGGGTCGAGCACGCCATCATCCAGAACCCGGCGGGCGACCTGCGTCTCTTCCGGGGGACGGAGCGGACGAGCTCCATCCCGCGGGACCTCAGGGGGCAGGATTACGACTTCATCGCCCATACGCACCCGGAAGACCGAATTCCTGGGCCGCCCAATCGAATAGAGCAGGCGCAGGGAATGCCCAACAGTATGTCGCGGGACCTGGAGTACAAGGCGTCGGATCATATGGAAGTGGTCGTCAGCCGGGACGGGAATCTGAGATTCTTCGACGGTGACGGAATTCGTGAGCTGCCTCAGGGGACGTATCCTGAGGGTGGCCCTGTGAATCCATTGGGGTTCATCGTTCCCGTGAAAATGGGATGACGATGCGTATGTCATGGCATGAGCCGCGCTGCGGAAAGGGAAAGTCGTAATGAGTAGTGACTACGCTTCGTGTGTCTTCTGCGGGGAATTCGTCCTGCACATCCCCGGGTGGGCCAGCGATGTTCCCTCGTACCGGCTGATGCGGGCGACCTGGCAGGAGGAGCACGCGTTCGTCGTCGGGTCGCTGCACTTCTCCTGCCTGCGGGCGTCGCCCGCCCGGGCGGAGTTCGCCGCCGAGTTCGCGGGGATCGCGACCGGGCACGGGAGGGAGATCACGTTCCAGGCGGCCGGCGGGACCCAGACCCTGGTCCAGCCCGGTCTCGGGTACGTCGAGGAGATCTTCCGGGGCGACGAATGTGCCGTCCACCGCAGTGACACCCGGGACAGCTGGCTCGTACAGGAGCATGCCGGGCCCTGGTACGTGCTCGACCGGCCCCAGATGGAGGCCATCGCGCAGGGGAAGCCGCCGCGCCTCGACCCCGGTGTGGAGCGGATCGTGCTCCCGGGGGAGCCGCTGGCGAACCTCGCCGACGCCACGCTTCCCGAGCTGTTGGACGGCCTCGGTGTCACGGACCGGTATCCGGGCCTCGCGGCGGGGGAGCCGGAGTACGAGTTCTGGAAGTACTTCGCACCCAAGCGCGTACTGGAGTACGCGGTGATCGCCACCCCGCCCCTGCCGGCGGAGGCGACCGCGTTCCTGCGCGACTACGCCCCGGGGTACCAGCCGATCGACTACGACGCGCTCGAACGCGACGAGCAGCACCGGAGCTGAGAGTGCCGGGCGGCGATGCCTGGAAGGGCCCCGCCGACGCCGCCGACAGGGCCGGTCCGCCCGAAGAGTTTGACGCGCGTCCCCCCGGGGGTATCCTCTCCGGCTCGATTCGCCAGGTCGGTGCCCCGTATGGCAGACTGTCGGGGTTGCTCGGTTGAGTGCCGATGCTGCGCGCCTCCCGCCGGGAGGACCGGAAGCGAGTCCCACAGTACTCGTCGCCCCAACTGCCCCAGGGCAGCGCTGGAGCGGACGTACGGGAATCTTCCGGGAAGTGTCAGCGGGGTGCAGACCAGGCACCCGGTGGGTGTTCGGCCCCCGGTCCTGCGGTCGTCTTTGGGATGGGCCGCGTCCCTGGTAGGGAAATCCGATAGTGGATATCCACGTGCCGAGGATGCGACACACCCGACCGCGTGGGTCGGAGACAGGACGCGAACCCGCGGGTTGCAGAGCGTTTCACTAGACAAAGGACTACTGAGTAGCCATGGCGGGACAGAAGATCCGCATCCGGCTCAAGGCCTACGACCACGAGGTCATCGATTCCTCGGCGAAGAAGATCGTCGAGACGGTGACGCGCACTGGTGCGTCGGTCGCGGGCCCGGTGCCGCTGCCCACTGAGAAGAACGTGTACTGCGTCATCAAGTCGCCGCACAAGTACAAGGACTCGCGCGAGCACTTCGAGATGCGCACGCACAAGCGCCTGATCGACATTCTCGACCCGACCCCCAAGACCGTTGACTCTTTGATGCGACTCGACCTCCCGGCCGGTGTCGACATCGAGATCAAGCTCTAAGGGATGTGGTCTGAGAATGGCTAAGCAGATCAAGGGCATCCTGGGCGAGAAGCTCGGCATGACGCAGGTGTGGGACGAGAACAACCGTGTTGTTCCGGTCACCGTCGTCAAGGCCAGCCCCAACGTCGTGACCCAGGTCCGTACGAATGACGTCGACGGCTACGAGTCGGTCCAGATCGCCTTCGGCGAGATCGACCCGCGCAAGGTGAACAAGCCCCTCAAGGGCCACTTCGCCAAGGCCGACGTCACTCCCCGCCGTCACCTCGTCGAGATCCGTACCGCTGACGCCAGCGAGTACGTCCTCGGCCAGGAGATCACCGCTGAGACCTTCGAGTCCGGCATCAAGGTGGACGTGACCGGTACGAGCAAGGGCAAGGGCTTCGCCGGTGTCATGAAGCGTCACAACTTCAAGGGACTCGGCGCCGGTCACGGCACCCAGCGCAAGCACCGCTCTCCCGGTTCCATCGGTGGCTGCGCCACCCCGGGCCGTGTGTTCAAGGGCCTCCGCATGGCGGGTCGCATGGGCAACGAGCGCGTCACCACCCAGAACCTGACCGTCCACGCCGTTGACGCGGAGAAGGGTCTGCTGCTCATCAAGGGCGCGGTCCCCGGTCCGAACGGCGGCCTCGTCCTGGTCCGCACCGCGGCCAAGGGGGCCTGAGGTACCGATGAGCACTGTTGACATCATTTCGCCGGCAGGCGACAAGACCGGGACGGTCGAGCTCCCCGCGGAGATCTTCGACGTCGAGAAGATCAGCATCCCGCTGCTTCACCAGGTCGTAGTCGCCCAGCTGGCCGCTGCCCGCCAGGGCACGCACAAGACCAAGACCCGCGGCGAGGTTCGTGGTGGCGGTAAGAAGCCTTACCGTCAGAAGGGCACCGGCCGCGCGCGCCAGGGCTCGACCCGCGCCCCGCAGTTCGCCGGTGGTGGCGTCGTCCACGGCCCGCAGCCGCGTGACTACTCGCAGCGGACCCCGAAGAAGATGAAGGCCGCGGCCCTGCGCCACGCCCTCACCGACCGGGCCCGCAACGCTCGCATCCACGTCGTCTCCGGCGTGATCGAGGGCGAGACCCCCTCCACCAAGGCCGCGAAGGTCCTGCTCGGCAAGATCTCGGAGCGCAAGAACCTGCTCCTGGTCATCGACCGTGCCGACGAGGCCGCGCTGCTCTCCGCGCGCAACCTGCCCCAGGTCCACATCCTGGAGCCGGGCCAGCTGAACACGTACGACGTTCTCGTCTCGGACGACGTGGTCTTCACCCAGGCCGCTTTCGAGTCCTTCGTGTCTGGCCCCCAGGCCGCTGACACCGAAGGGAGCGAAGCCTGATGGCTACGCGTCACCCGAGCATTGCCCCCAAGGCGGCCAAGGCCGCCAAGGCCGCGCGCATCGCCAAGGCGAAGCGCCACGAGGCCGAGGGCAAGAACACCGTTGAGACGCCGCTGAGCAAGAGCTTCACGGATCCCCGTGACGTCCTCATCAAGCCGGTCGTCTCCGAGAAGAGCTACGCGCTGCTCGACGAGGGCAAGTACACCTTCGTCGTCGCGCCGGGCGCCAACAAGACCCAGATCAAGCAGGCCGTCCAGGCGGTCTTCTCGGTCAAGGTCACCGGGGTCAACACGATCAACCGCCAGGGGAAGCGCAAGCGGACCAAGAGCGGCTTCGGCAAGCGTGCTGACACCAAGCGCGCCATCGTGACCCTCGCTGAGGGCGACCGTATCGACATCTTCGGCCAGGCCTCCTAACGGAGCGCCCTGGTCCGAATATCGGACGAGGACTGAGAAATGGGAATCCGCAAGTACAAGCCGACTACGCCGGGCCGTCGTGGCTCCAGCGTCGCCGACTTCGTCGAGGTCACGCGGTCCACGCCGGAGAAGTCGCTGGTCCGCCCGCTGCACAGCAAGGGCGGCCGTAACAACGCCGGTCGTGTGACCGTTCGCCACCAGGGTGGCGGACACAAGCGCGCCTACCGAGTGATCGACTTCCGTCGGCACGACAAGGACGGCGTGCCGGCGAAGGTCGCGCACATCGAGTACGACCCCAACCGCACCGCGCGCATCGCGCTGCTTCACTACGCGGACGGCGAGAAGCGCTACATCCTCGCCCCCCGCAACCTGTCGCAGGGCGACCGCGTCGAGAACGGTCCCGGGGCCGACATCAAGCCGGGCAACAACCTGGCCCTCCGCAACATCCCGGTCGGTACCACGATCCACGCGATCGAGCTCCGTCCCGGTGGCGGTGCCAAGTTCGCCCGCTCCGCCGGTGCCTCCGTGCAGCTGCTCGCGAAGGAGGGCCAGATGGCCCACCTGCGCATGCCGTCCGGAGAGATCCGCCTGGTCGACGTGCGCTGCCGCGCCACCGTCGGCGAGGTCGGCAACGCCGAGCAGTCGAACATCAACTGGGGCAAGGCCGGCCGCAAGCGCTGGCTGGGCGTCCGCCCGACCGTTCGCGGTGTGGCGATGAACCCGGTTGACCACCCGCACGGTGGTGGTGAAGGCAAGACCTCCGGTGGTCGTCACCCGGTCTCGCCGTGGGGTCAGAAGGAGGGTCGTACTCGTTCGCCGAAGAAGGCTTCGAACAAGTACATCGTCCGCCGCCGCAAGACGAACAAGAAGCGCTAGGAGCGGGTTTAGATGCCGCGCAGTCTCAAGAAGGGGCCCTTCGTCGACGACCACCTGATCAAGAAGGTGGACGTACAGAACGAAGCCGGTTCCAAGAACGTCATCAAGACCTGGTCCCGTCGCTCGATGATCATCCCGGCCATGCTCGGCCACACGATCGCGGTGCACAACGGCAAGACCCACATTCCGGTGTTTGTCACCGAGTCGATGGTCGGCCACAAGCTCGGCGAGTTCTCGCCGACGCGCACCTTCCGGGGTCACGTCAAGGACGACCGGAAGTCGAAGCGCCGCTAACGCGGGGTGGAATCGACCATGACAGACACTGGAAGGACAACCATGGAAGCCAGGGCCCAGGCGCGGTACATCCGCGTCACGCCCATGAAGGCCCGCCGAGTGGTGGACCTTATCCGTGGCATGGATGCCACGGAGGCTCAGGCGGTCCTGCGTTTCGCCCCGCAGGCCGCGAGCGTGCCCGTCGGCAAGGTGCTTGACAGCGCCATCGCCAACGCCGCACACAACTACGACCACACCGACGCCGACAGCCTCGTCATCTCCGAGGCGTACGTCGACGAGGGTCCGACCCTGAAGCGGTTCCGTCCGCGCGCCCAGGGCCGCGCCTACCGGATCCGCAAGCGGACCAGCCACATCACCGTGGTCGTCAGCAGCAAGGAAGGAACCCGGTAATGGGCCAGAAGGTTAACCCGCATGGGTTCCGGCTCGGCATCACCACGGACTTCAAGTCCCGCTGGTACGCCGACAAGCTGTACAAGGACTACGTCAAGGAAGACGTCGCCATCCGTCGGATGATGACGTCCGGCATGGAGCGCGCCGGCATCTCGAAGGTGGAGATCGAGCGCACCCGTGACCGCGTCCGTGTGGACATCCACACCGCGCGCCCGGGCATCGTCATCGGCCGCCGTGGCGCCGAGGCCGACCGCATCCGCGGTGACCTGGAGAAGCTGACCGGCAAGCAGGTCCAGCTGAACATCCTTGAGGTCAAGAGCCCGGAGACGGACGCTCAGCTGGTGGCCCAGGCCGTCGCCGAGCAGCTGTCCTCCCGCGTCTCCTTCCGTCGCGCCATGCGCAAGAGCATGCAGGGCACGATGAAGGCCGGCGCCAAGGGCATCAAGATCCAGTGCGGTGGCCGTCTCGGCGGCGCCGAGATGTCCCGCTCGGAGTTCTACCGCGAGGGCCGTGTGCCCCTGCACACGCTCCGCGCGAACGTCGACTACGGCTTCTTCGAGGCCAAGACGACCTTCGGCCGCATCGGTGTGAAGGTCTGGATCTACAAGGGCGACGTCAAGAACATCGCCGAGGTCCGCGCCGAGAACGCCGCGGCCCGTGCGGGTAACCGCCCGGCCCGTGGTGGAGCCGGTGGCGGCGGCGACCGCCCGGCCCGTGGTGGCCGTGGTGGCGAGCGTGGCGGCCGCGGCCGCAAGCCGCAGCAGCAGTCCGCGCCGGCTGCCGAGGCCCCCAAGGCCGACGCTCCCGCCGCCGCTGCCGCTCCGGCCGAGAGCACCGGAACGGAGGCCTGACCGACATGCTGATCCCTCGTAGGGTCAAGCACCGCAAGCAGCACCACCCGAAGCGCCGTGGTCAGGCCAAGGGCGGTACGCAGGTTTCGTTCGGCGAGTACGGCATTCAGGCCCTCACGCCGGCGTACGTCACGAACCGCCAGATCGAGGCGGCTCGTATCGCGATGACCCGCCACATCAAGCGTGGCGGCAAGGTCTGGATCAACATCTACCCGGACCGCCCGCTGACCAAGAAGCCCGCCGAGACCCGCATGGGTTCCGGTAAGGGATCCCCCGAGTGGTGGATCGCGAACGTGCACCCGGGCCGGGTCATGTTCGAGCTGTCCTACCCCAACGAGAAGATCGCCCGTGAGGCCCTCACTCGCGCAGCCCACAAGCTGCCGATGAAGTGCCGGATCGTCAAGCGCGAGGCAGGTGAAGCGTGATGTCGGCCGGTACCAAGGCGTCCGAGCTGCGCGAACTGGGTGACGAGGAGCTTCTTGCGAAGCTTCGCGAAGCCAAGGAAGAGCTGTTCAACCTCCGCTTCCAGGCGGCGACCGGTCAGCTCGAAAACCACGGTCGGCTCAAGGCCGTCCGCAAGGACATCGCGCGGATCTACACCCTGATGCGTGAGCGCGAGCTGGGCATCGAGACGGTGGAGAGCGCCTGATGAGCGAGAACAACGTGACCGAAGAGACCAAGACGAGCCGCGGCTTCCGCAAGACCCGTGAGGGTCTGGTCGTCAGCGACAAGATGGACAAGACCGTCGTCGTCGCAGTCGAGGACCGCGTCAAGCACGCGCTGTACGGCAAGGTCATCCGCCGTACGAACAAGCTCAAGGCGCACGACGAGCAGAACGCTGCGGGCGTCGGCGACCGGGTTGTCATCATGGAGACCCGTCCGCTCTCCGCGACGAAGCGCTGGCGCATCGTCGAGATCCTTGAGAAGGCGAAGTAGTAAGTACCTGAGGGGTTTCCCGCAGGTTGGTTCCGCCAGGCTCGGCAGGGGTTTCCGTGAAGGAGCCCCTGCCGGGAACCGGCAGACAATCAGGAGATAGACGTGATCCAGCAGGAGTCGCGACTGCGTGTCGCCGACAACACTGGTGCGAAGGAAATCCTTTGCATCCGTGTGCTCGGTGGCTCCGGTCGCCGCTACGCGGGCATCGGTGACGTCATCGTCGCCACCGTCAAGGACGCGATCCCCGGCGGCAATGTGAAGAAGGGTGACGTCATCAAGGCGGTCATCGTTCGCACCGTCAAGGAGCGTCGCCGTCCCGACGGCTCGTACATCCGCTTCGACGAGAACGCCGCCGTCATTCTGAAGAACGACGGCGACCCTCGTGGCACCCGTATCTTCGGCCCTGTCGGCCGTGAGCTGCGCGAGAAGAAGTTCATGAAGATCATCTCGCTCGCGCCGGAGGTGCTGTAAGCATGAAGATCAAGAAGGGCGACCTGGTTCAGGTCATCACCGGTAAGGACAAGGGCAAGCAGGGCAAGGTCATTGCCGCTTTCCCGCGCGAGGAGCGCGTCCTGGTCGAGGGTGTCAACCGGGTCAAGAAGCACACGAAGGCCGGTCCCACCGCCCGCGGTTCGCAGGCCGGTGGCATCGTCACGACCGAGGCGCCCGTCCACGTCTCCAACGTCCAGCTGGTCGTTGAGAAGGACGGCAACAAGGTCGTCACGCGCGTCGGTTTCCGCTTCGACGACGAGGGCAACAAGATCCGCGTTGCCAAGCGGACGGGTGAGGACATCTGATGGCTACCACCACCATTCCGCGTCTCAAGACGAAGTACCGCGAGGAGATCGCGGGCAAGCTGCAGGAAGAGTTCTCGTACGAGAACGTCATGCAGACCCCGGGTCTCGTCAAGATCGTGGTCAACATGGGTGTGGGCGACGCCGCCCGCGACTCCAAGCTGATCGAGGGCGCCATCCGCGACCTCACCACGATCACCGGTCAGAAGCCGGCCGTCACCAAGGCCCGCAAGTCCATCGCGCAGTTCAAGCTGCGTGAGGGCCAGCCGATCGGTGCGCACGTCACGCTTCGTGGCGACCGCATGTGGGAGTTCCTGGACCGCACCCTGTCGCTCGCGCTGCCGCGCATCCGCGACTTCCGCGGTCTGTCTCCCAAGCAGTTCGACGGTCGTGGCAACTACACCTTCGGTCTCACCGAGCAGGTCATGTTCCACGAGATCGACCAGGACAAGATCGACCGCGTCCGGGGTATGGACATCACCGTGGTGACCACGGCGACCAACGACGCCGAAGGCCGTGCCCTTCTCCGTCACCTCGGCTTCCCCTTCAAGGAGGCGTAAGCGAGATGGCGAAGAAGGCTCTGATTGCCAAGGCTGCTCGTAAGCCCAAGTTCGGTGTGCGTGGCTACACCCGTTGCCAGCGCTGCGGCCGTCCGCACTCCGTGTACCGCAAGTTCGGTCTCTGCCGCGTGTGCCTTCGTGAGATGGCTCACCGTGGAGAGCTCCCGGGCGTGACCAAGAGCTCCTGGTAGTCCCCTTAACAGGGACGACCGGACGCTCTCGGTAAGCAGTGGGTTGGCAGAGGCTCTCCCCTCCATGGCTTAGGCTAGGAGGGTTGGGCGTCTGCCGCCCGGACGCACGTGGGTACAGCCCACTAGTTAACGCTTACTACGCCGTAGGTCCCCGCACCGCACCCGTCCCGCCACTGAGTGGGGAGAGGGATGGCGCATACAGGAAACCCCGGCGAGAGAGGCCGAAGGCCAATTCATGACCATGACTGATCCCATCGCAGACATGCTTACTCGTCTGCGTAACGCGAACTCGGCGTACCACGACGATGTCGCGATGCCCCACAGCAAGATCAAGTCGCACATCGCGGAGATCCTCCAGCAGGAGGGCTTCATCACCGGCTGGAAGGTCGAGGACGCCGAAGTCGGCAAGAAGCTCGTCCTTGAGCTGAAGTTCGGCCCGAACCGTGAGCGCTCCATTGCGGGCATCAAGCGGATCTCGAAGCCGGGTCTGCGTGTGTACGCGAAGTCCACCTCCCTGCCCAAGGTGCTCGGTGGCCTCGGCGTGGCGATCATCTCCACGTCGCACGGTCTCCTCACCGACAAGCAGGCCGGCAAGAAGGGCGTAGGCGGAGAAGTTCTCGCCTACGTCTGGTAGCGGAAGGGAACGGAGGAAACAGCTATGTCGCGTATTGGCAAGCTCCCCATCACGGTTCCCGCCGGCGTGGACGTCACCATCGACGGCCGTACGGTTTCGGTGAAGGGCCCCAAGGGCTCTCTCTCCCACACCATCGCGGCGCCGATCGAGATCGCGAAGGGCGAGGACGGCATTCTCAATGTCACCCGCCCGAACGACGAGCGTCAGAACAAGGCCCTCCACGGCCTGTCCCGCACGCTGGTGGCGAACATGATCACCGGCGTGACCGCGGGTTACGTGAAGAAGCTCGAAATCAGCGGTGTCGGTTACCGCGTCCTGGCGAAGGGCTCCAACCTGGAGTTCTCGCTCGGCTACAGCCACTCGATCACGGTCGAGGCGCCCGAGGGCATCTCTTTCAAGGTCGAGAACCCGACGCACTTCTCGGTCGAGGGAATCGACAAGCAGAAGGTCGGCGAGGTTGCGGCCAACATCCGCAAGCTGCGCAAGCCCGACCCGTACAAGGCCAAGGGCGTCAAGTACGAGGGCGAAGTCGTCCGGCGCAAGGTCGGAAAGGCGGGTAAGTAAGCCATGGCATACGGTGTCAAGATTGCTAAGGGCGACGCTTACAAGCGTGCTGCCATCAAGCGTCGTCACATCCGCATCCGGAAGCACATCTCCGGTACGGCTGAGCGGCCTCGCCTGGTCGTGACGCGCTCGAACCGCCACATCGTGGCCCAGGTGATCGACGACGTTAAGGGTCACACCCTCGCGTCGGCGTCCACCCTGGACACGTCCATCCGCGGCGGCGAGAACGACAAGTCCGAGCAGGCCAAGTCGGTCGGCGCCCTGGTCGCCGAGCGCGCCAAGGCCGCCGGTGTCGAGGCTGTCGTATTCGACCGTGGTGGAAACCAGTACGCCGGGCGCATTGCCGCTCTGGCGGACGCCGCCCGCGAAGCCGGACTCAAGTTCTGAGTCTTGGTTCCGTAGCTAGCGGAAACAGAGAGAGGTAATTCCAATGGCTGGACCCCAGCGCCGCGGAAGCGGTGCCGGTGGCGGCGAGCGGCGGGACCGGAAGGGCCGTGACGGCGGCGCAGCTGCCGAGAAGACCGCGTACGTTGAGCGCGTTGTCGCGATCAACCGCGTCGCCAAGGTTGTGAAGGGTGGTCGTCGCTTCAGCTTCACCGCGCTGGTCGTGGTGGGCGATGGTGACGGCACCGTCGGTGTCGGTTACGGCAAGGCCAAGGAGGTGCCGGCCGCGATCGCCAAGGGTGTTGAAGAGGCCAAGAAGCACTTCTTCAAGGTCCCCCGTATCCAGGGCACCATCCCGCACCCGATCACGGGCGAGAAGGCTGCGGGCGTCGTCCTGCTCAAGCCTGCTTCTCCCGGTACCGGCGTCATCGCCGGTGGCCCGGTGCGTGCTGTCCTGGAGTGCGCCGGCGTTCACGACATCCTGTCGAAGTCGCTCGGCTCGTCCAACGCGATCAACATCGTGCACGCGACCGTGGCGGCCCTCAAGGGCCTGCAGCGTCCCGAGGAGATCGCGGCCCGCCGCGGTCTGCCCCTTGAGGACGTCGCCCCCGCGGCTCTCCTGCGTGCACGTGCGGGAGCGGGTGCGTAATCATGGCTCAGCTCAAGATCACGCAGACGAAGTCGTACATCGGCAGCAAGCAGAACCACCGTGACACCCTTCGTTCGCTTGGCCTCAAGCGGATCAACGATGTGGTCGTCAAGGAGGACCGCCCCGAGTTCCGCGGAATGGTGCACACCGTCCGCCACCTCGTGACGGTTGAGGAGGTCGACTGATCATGGCGGAGAACAACCCGCTCAAGATCCACAACCTCCGTCCCGCCCCGGGCGCCAAGACCGCGAAGACGCGAGTCGGTCGTGGTGAAGCGTCCAAGGGTAAGACGGCCGGTCGTGGTACCAAGGGCACGAAGGCCCGTTACCAGGTTCCGGAGCGCTTCGAGGGTGGCCAGATGCCCCTCCACATGCGTCTTCCGAAGCTCAAGGGCTTCCGGAACCCGTTCAAGACCGAGTACCAGGTCGTGAACCTCGACAAGCTGGCGTCGCTGTACCCGGAGGGTGGCGAGGTCACCGTCGAGGGACTCGTCGCCAACGGTGCGGTTCGCAAGAACAGCCTCGTCAAGGTCCTCGGCCAGGGCGAGATCTCCGTGGCACTGCAGGTGACGGTCGACGCCGTCTCCGGCTCCGCCAAGGAGAAGATCACCGCCGCTGGCGGTACCGTCACCGAGCTGATCTGATCTCTTCAGGCGATTCGATGACTTGAGCGATCCCGACCGGGGATGCCCCACAAAAGGGGCATCCCCGGTTGGTCGTTCCTAGGGGAGCGGTGTCGCCGGTAAGGTGGCCTGCGCTGCTAATTTTCGCCCGGTGTGCCGCCAGGGAACTCCAGGTGGCTTCTGACTGTTAGTTAGCTGTCCGTTACTTATTCGTCGAACCTCAAGACCGTCACCTCTGGCGCACTTGCGCGGGGGTCGCAGGAGGCACCGTGCTCACCGCGTTCGCCCGGGCGTTCAAGACGCCCGACCTGCGCAAGAAGCTGCTCTTCACGCTCGGCATCATCGTGGTCTATCGGGTGGGTACGCACATCCCGATCCCGGGAGTCGACTATACGAACGTCCAGGCCTGTATCGATCAGGCGAGCTCCGGGAACCAGGGTCTGTTCGGCCTGGTGAACATGTTCAGTGGTGGCGCGCTGCTGCAGATCACGATCTTCGCCCTCGGCATCATGCCGTACATCACGGCGAGCATCATCCTGCAGCTGCTGACCGTGGTGATCCCGCGCCTGGAGGCCCTCAAGAAAGAGGGCCAGTCAGGTACGGCGAAGATCACGCAGTACACCCGTTACCTGACGGTGGCGCTGGCCATCCTGCAGGGCACCGGCCTGGTGGCCACCGCCCGCAGCGGCGCCCTGTTCACCGGGTGCACGGTCGGCACCCAGATCGTGCCCGACCAGTCGATCTTCGTCACGATCACGATGGTCATCACCATGACCGCCGGTACGGCCGTCGTCATGTGGCTCGGTGAGCTCATCACCGACCGCGGCATCGGCAACGGCATGTCGATCCTGATGTTCATCTCGATCGCCGCCACGTTCCCGTCGGCACTGTGGGCCATCAAGGTGCAGGGCAACCTGGCGGACGGCTGGATCGAGTTCGGCACCGTCATCGCGGTCGGCCTCGTCATGGTCGGCCTGGTGGTCTTCGTGGAGCAGGCTCAGCGCCGCATTCCCGTTCAGTACGCGAAGCGCATGATCGGCCGCAGGTCCTACGGCGGTACGTCCACGTACATCCCGCTGAAGGTGAACCAGGCGGGCATCATCCCTGTGATCTTTGCCTCGTCGCTGCTCTACATCCCGGCGCTGGTGGCCCAGTTCGCAGGTGGGACCGCGGGCTGGAAGACCTGGATCGAACAGAACCTCACCAAGGGCGACCACCCGATCTACATCGCCACCTACTTCCTGCTGATCGTGTTCTTCGCCTTCTTCTACGTGGCCATCTCCTTCAACCCCGAAGAAGTCGCGGACAACATGAAGAAGTATGGTGGCTTCATCCCGGGCATCCGGGCCGGCCGACCGACCGCTGAGTACCTGGGATACGTACTCAACCGGATCACCTGGCCGGGTTCGCTGTATCTGGGCCTGATCGCTCTCGTACCGACGATGGCGTTGGTTGGTTTCGGGGCAAACCAGAACTTCCCGTTCGGTGGTACCAGCATCCTGATCATCGTGGGTGTCGGTCTTGAGACGGTGAAGCAGATCGAGAGCCAGCTCCAGCAGCGCAATTACGAAGGGTTCCTCCGCTGATGCGAATCGTCCTCGTCGGGCCGCCCGGGGCGGGCAAGGGAACGCAGGCCGCGTTCCTCGCCAAGAACCTGTTGATCCCGCACATCTCCACGGGCGACCTCTTCCGTGCGAACATCAGCCAGCAGACCGACCTGGGCAAACTGGCGAAGTCGTACATGGACGAGGGCAACCTCGTACCGGACGAGGTCACCATCGCGATGGCCAAGGACCGCATGGAGCAGCCGGACGCCGTGAACGGCTTCCTGCTCGACGGCTTCCCGCGGAACGTCTCGCAGGCCGAGGCGCTGGACCAGGCCCTCAAGGCCGATGGTGTGGAACTCGACGGGGTGCTCGACCTGGAGGTCCCCGAGGACGAGGTGGTCAAGCGCATCGCCGGCCGCCGCATCTGCCGCAACGATTCGAGTCACGTCTTCCACGTGACGTACAGCCCGCCGAAGAAGGAAGGCGTCTGTGACGTCTGCGACGGCGAGCTGTACCAGCGCGACGACGACACCGAGGAGACCGTCCGCAAGCGCCTGGAGGTCTACCACACCCAGACCGAGCCGATCATCGACTACTACGGGGCCCAGGGCCTCGTGGTGACGATCTCGGCGCTCGGCAAGGTGGACGAGGTCACCAAGCGCGCGATGGACGCCCTCAAGGGTCAGGCCGAGGGCAAGAACGACAGCCGGGGCGACGACGGCAAGTAGCCGTCCCGACCGGTTCGGCCGCGGTGCCCTCCAGGGGCGCCGCGGCCTTACTGTTGTGTACGTAACCCAGTAGGCAGAGAAGACGGAGAGCGCGGGCCCCCATGGTGCAGATCAAGACCCCCGAGCAGATCGCCAAGATGCGTGAGGCGGGCCTGGTCGTCGCCGCCGTCCACAGCGCGACGCGGGAAGCCGCGGTACCCGGTGCCACGACCCGGGACCTCGACCAGGTCGCCCGCAAGGTGCTCGACGAGCACGGCGCGAAGTCGAACTTCCTGGGCTACGGCGGCTTCCCCGCCACGATCTGCACCTCGGTGAACGAGGTCGTCGTGCACGGCATCCCGACCGACGACGTCGTCCTGAAGGACGGGGACATCATCTCGATCGACGCCGGTGCCATCATCGACGGCTGGCACGGGGACGCGGCGTTCACGGCCTTCGTGGGCTCCGGTCACGCTCCGGAGCTCCTTGAGCTGTCCCGGGTGACCGAGGAGTCGATGTGGGCCGGGATCGCGGCGATGAAGCTGGGGAACCGGCTCGTCGACGTCTCCCGGGCGATCGAGACGTACATCCGGCGTCAGCCGAAGCCCGGCGGGGGCAAGTACGGGATCGTCGAGGACTACGGCGGCCATGGCATCGGGACCGAGATGCACATGGATCCGCATCTGCTGAACTATGTCGAGCGGCGGCGGGGCAAGGGGCCGAAGCTGGTGCCCGGGTTCTGTCTTGCCATCGAGCCGATGGTTTCGCTGGGGACGCCTCGGACGGAGGTGCTGTCCGACGACTGGACCGTCATCACGACGGACGGTACGTGGTCGTCGCACTGGGAGCACTCTGTCGCTCTGACGGATGAGGGGCCGCTCGTCCTTACGTCTCCTGACGGGGGTCGCGCGAAGCTCGCCGAGTATGGGATCACTGCTGCGCCTGATCCTCTGGCGTAGGTCGCCCTCCGGGGCGGGGGTCTGTGGGGTGGGTGTCGGGTGCGGGTTCGGTGGGGGCTTGTCGCGCAGTTCCCCGCGCCCCTAAAAGATTGCGCCGTTCCCCGCGCCCCTTCAGGGGCTGCGCCCCTCCAACGGCAAAAGACCGCGCCGTTCCCCGCGCCCCTGAAAGCGTCGCCCTGCGGGGGCGTGTTTCGCTTAGGGATCTTGAACGTGGGGCAGACTTTCTCGATTCGTCTTTCCGGGGGCCCTGGCGTAGACTGACTCGTCGGCTCTCGTGCATCCGCATGTCTGCATGTGGTAAGCGCGGAGTCGATCAAGGTAGTCGATTCGAAGGGCGAAGCGTGGCCAAGAAGCAAGGTGCCATCGAGATCGAGGGCACTGTCGTCGAGTCTCTTCCGAACGCCATGTTCAAGGTTGAGCTCCAGAACGGCCACCAGGTTCTGGCACACATCAGCGGCAAGATGCGTATGCACTACATCCGCATCCTCCCTGACGACAGGGTCGTGGTGGAGCTGTCTCCGTACGACCTGACGCGTGGCCGGATCGTCTACCGGTACAAGTAGATCTTGCCTGTGCCCCGCTTCCGCGGGGTGGTGGCACTGACCCGGAGAACCTCACCAATGAAGGTCAAGCCGAGCGTCAAGAAGATCTGCGACAAGTGCAGGGTGATCCGCCGTCACGGCCGGGTCATGGTCATTTGCGAAAACCCGCGCCACAAGCAGCGCCAGGGCTGACGCACGACCGCACCTTCTGCACCCGCAGAACTTCGCGCGACGCACGAACATGTTCATACGCAGAGCCCGGATCGACTGTGCGCAGCGATCCGACACCCCCGGTCGGAGGCCGGGGACCCGGTTCGTACCGAATCTTCGAGGTGTTCACCTCGGAAGAGGACGGCGGGCGGGAGCCGGTTCTGTGGAAGACCTCCGAACGACAACTGGAGCCATTGAATGGCACGCGTTTCCGGTGTTGACATCCCGCGCGAAAAGCGCGTGGAGGTTGCCCTCACCTACGTGTTCGGCATCGGCCGGACCCTCTCGCAGAAGACGCTGGCCGACACCGGCGTCAACCCCAACACCCGCGTCCGTGACCTCTCCGAGGAGGAGCTGGTCCGGATCCGCGAGTACGTGGACAACAACTTCAAGACCGAGGGTGACCTCCGCCGTGAGGTTCAGGCCGACATCCGCCGCAAGGTGGAGATCGGCTGCTACCAGGGTCTGCGCCACCGTCGTGGCCTGCCCGTCCACGGCCAGCGCACCAGCACGAACGCTCGTACCCGCAAGGGCCCGCGTCGCGCCATCGCCGGCAAGAAGAAGCCGGGCAAGAAGTAGTCCTCAGCGGACAACGCTTCATCAGCGGTCTTCGCTGTAGGACCGACCACCTCCCCGTAGGAGTTATAGATGCCCCCCAAGGGTCGTCAGGGCGCTGCCAAGAAGGTGCGCCGCAAGGAAAAGAAGAACGTCGCTCACGGCCACGCGCACATCAAGAGCACGTTCAACAACACCATCGTCTCGATCACGGACCCCTCGGGCAACGTGATCTCCTGGGCCTCCGCCGGCCACGTCGGCTTCAAGGGCTCGCGCAAGTCCACCCCCTTCGCCGCGCAGATGGCCGCCGAGTCGGCCGCCCGCCGCGCGCAGGAGCACGGCATGCGCAAGGTCGACGTCTTCGTCAAGGGTCCGGGTTCCGGTCGTGAGACCGCCATCCGTTCGCTGCAGGCGACCGGCCTTGAGGTCGGCTCGATCCAGGACGTGACGCCCACGCCGCACAACGGCTGCCGTCCGCCCAAGCGCCGTCGCGTCTGACGCACGGTTGTCTTAGTTTTTCCTGGGTTCGGGCGGTACGGCTCTTCGGAGGCGTGCCGCCCGTACCCTTGCAGCAGTAACACATCGGGCTGCCGCCCGGTGGCAAGGGCATCAAATAGTGGGTGCCCCTGACCGAAGGATCACCATGCTTATTGCTCAGCGTCCGTCGCTGACCGAAGAGGTCGTCGACGAATTCCGCTCCCGGTTCGTGATCGAGCCGCTGGAGCCGGGCTTCGGCTACACCCTCGGCAACTCCCTCCGTCGTACGCTCCTCTCCTCGATCCCCGGTGCCGCTGTCACCAGCATCCGGATCGACGGCGTCCTGCACGAGTTCACCACCGTGCCGGGTGTCAAGGAGGACGTCACCGACCTCATCCTCAACATCAAGCAGCTGGTCGTCTCCAGCGAGCACGACGAGCCCGTCGTGATGTACCTGCGCAAGCAGGGTCCCGGTCTCGTCACCGCCGCTGACATCGCCCCGCCCGCCGGTGTCGAGGTGCACAACCCCGACCTCGTCCTCGCCACGCTCAACGGCAAGGGCAAGCTGGAGATGGAGCTGACCGTCGAGCGCGGTCGCGGTTACGTCTCCGCCGTGCAGAACAAGCAGGTCGGTCAGGAGATCGGGCGCATCCCGGTCGACTCGATCTACTCGCCGGTTCTCAAGGTCACGTACAAGGTCGAGGCGACTCGTGTCGAGCAGCGCACCGACTTCGACAAGCTGATCGTCGACGTCGAGACCAAGCAGGCCATGCGTCCCCGTGACGCCATGGCGTCGGCCGGTAAGACCCTGGTCGAGCTGTTCGGTCTGGCGCGCGAGCTCAACATCGACGCCGAGGGCATCGACATGGGTCCGTCCCCGACGGACGCCGCTCTCGCCGCCGATCTCGCCCTGCCGATCGAGGAGCTTGAGCTCACCGTTCGGTCGTACAACTGCCTCAAGCGTGAGGGCATCCACTCCGTGGGTGAGCTCGTCGCCCGCTCCGAGGCGGACCTGCTCGACATCCGTAACTTCGGTGCGAAGTCCATCGACGAGGTCAAGGCCAAGCTCGCGGGCATGGGTCTTGCGCTCAAGGACTCGCCTCCCGGGTTCGACCCGACCGCTGCGGCGGACGCGTTCGGTGCGGACGACGACGCGGATGCCGGGTTCGTCGAGACCGAGCAGTATTAAGAGCTCGGGACCGACTGCCGGTTCCAGGGTGCGGGTGCGCTGTGGCTGGTCGCGCAGTTCCCCGCGCCCCTTCCAGGGCGCCTCTTCGAGGCCGCCCTGGATCTTCGACAGACAACCGTCTGCTCGGATACTGACCTCGGTACCTGATACGGCCGGGGCAGACATCAAGGAGAAAGACCATGCCGAAGCCCACCAAGGGTGCCCGTATGGGCGGCAGTGCCGCGCACGAGAAGCTGCTTCTCGCGAACCTCGCGAAGTCGCTCTTCGAGCACGGCAAGATCACGACCACCGAGGCGAAGGCCCGCCGTCTGCGGCCGTACGCCGAGCGTCTGGTCACCAAGGCGAAGAAGGGCGACCTTCACAACCGCCGTCAGGTGCTGTCGGTCATCACGGACAAGAGCATCGTGCACACGCTCTTCACCGAGATCGGCCCGCGCTACGAGAACCGCCCGGGTGGCTACACCCGTATCACCAAGATCGGTAACCGTCGTGGCGACAACGCGCCCATGGCTGTCATCGAGCTGGTGGAGGCCCTGACCGTGGCCCAGCAGGCCACCGGTGAGGCCGAGGCGGCGACGAAGCGCTCCGCGAAGGACGCCGAGGTCGAGACCAAGGCCGAGGAGACTCAGGTCGAGGACGCCAAGGTCGACACGACCAAGGGTGACGAGGCTGCCGAGGAGTCCAAGGACGCGTAAGCGTTCTGCCGGGGGCTGTTCGTTGGCGGCTGCGGTTTCGTCGTGGCTGGTCGCGCAGTTCCCCGCGCGCGCCCCTTTGGGGCTTTGGTGGGCCCGTTCCTTTTCAGGAGCGGGCCCGCTTTCGTGTTCCTGAGAGGATTTCTGGGTGAGTGACGAAGTGGCGGCCGGGCATGTGCGGGTCCGGATGGACGTCTCGTACGACGGGAGCGAGTTCTCCGGGTGGGCCAAGCAGGCCAGTGGCCGCAGGACCGTGCAGGGGGAGATCGAGGACGCGCTGCGGACCGTCACGCGGTCGGGCGGGACGAACTACGAGCTGACCGTGGCCGGGCGGACCGATGCGGGCGTGCACGCCCGGGGGCAGGTCGCGCATGTCGATCTGCCCGCGGAGCTGTGGGCCGAGCACCGGGAGAAGCTGCTCAAGCGGATGGCGGGGCGGCTGCCCAAGGACGTCCGGGTGTGGGCCCTGGCCGAGGCGCCGAGCGGGTTCAACGCGCGCTTCTCGGCGATGTGGCGGCGGTACGCGTATCGCGTCACCGACAACCCCGGCGGGGTCGACCCGCTGCTGCGCGGCCATGTCCTGTGGCACGACTGGCCCCTCGACGTCGACGCCATGAACGAGGCGGCCCGGGGGCTGCTCGGCGAGTACGACTTCGCCGCCTACTGCAAGAAGCGGGAGGGCGCGACGACCATCCGTACGCTCCAGGAGCTGCGGCTCGAACGGGGGAGTGACGGGGTGATCACCGCCACCGTGCGGGCCGACGCCTTCTGCCACAACATGGTGCGCTCGCTGATCGGGGCGCTGCTCTTCGTGGGGGACGGGCACCGCGGGCCCGACTGGCCGGCGAAGGTGCTGGCCGCGGGGGTGCGGGACTCCGCCGTGCATGTGGTGCGACCGCACGGGCTGACCCTGGAAGAGGTCGGTTATCCGGCCGACGAACTGCTCGCCGCGCGGAACAAGGAGGCGCGGAACAAGCGGACCCTGCCGGGAGCCGCGTGCTGTTGAACACCCTCGGGCGGTGCTGAGAAGTCCCGCCCCCGGCCCTGTCCCCGCCCCTGGCCCCGGCCTGCCCCCGCCTCCGTCCCACCCTTCGCAAACCACCCCTTATCGGCCTCGGTGAAATCAAGCCGTAACACGGATGTTGGCGCCTTATATCGGACGTAAGGCGTCATGTCTGACTTACTTCCTCACGCGAATCTTACGAACCTCTTGAAACTCGGTTATAGTTTCGCGGCCCGGCCTGTTGTTCGAATGGGGTGGCCGGGCAAGGGGCGGGGATCATCGGGCTGCTGCATGCCCGGGGGTGGGTTTTTTCATGACATCAGTAGGTCCTGTGCGGACCGGGGGGCGGCGCAGCACGCGCCAGACCGGGAAACGGAGGGCTGGGCGCGGCGGCCAGGCATCGCTCGGGCTGCTGCCTCTGCCGCCGACGGAGAGGGAGAAGTACTCCTACGCCAGACGGCACCTGTGGATCCTGACGATCAGCTCGCTGATCAGCTTCTGCTGTCTGATCATGAGCCAGTTCAAGCTCGCGCAGTCCACTCCCGTGCTGTGGATCTACACACCGCTCCTCGTCTTCACGGTGATCTACTACCTGATCTCGCTGCGGGTGAACGGATTCACCCGGGACTTCGACATCAAGCACCACCGGTCGCTGGTGGCGAACTGGCGGCCCGAGACGTATCCGTCGGTGGACGTCTTCCTGCCGGTGTGCGGCGAGCCCATCGAGGTCCTGCACAACACCTGGACCCATGTACGGGCGATGGCCGACCGCTATCCCGGCGTCTGCGTGCCCTTCGTGCTCGACGACGGCGCGAGTGCCGACCTTGAGGCGATGGCCCACGACTTCGGTTTCCGCTACGGGACCCGGGAGAACCGCGGCTGGTTCAAGAAGGCCGGCAACATGCACTTCGGCTTCGAGCAGTCGGACGGGGAGTTCATCCTCATCCTCGACGCCGACTTCACCCCGCGTGCGGACCTCCTCGAAGAGATGCTGCCGTACATGGACGAGAACCCGAAGACCGGGATCGTCCAGTCGCCGCAGTACTTCCGTGTCCTGGACTCGCAGAACTGGATCGAGCGCGGCGCCGGCGCGGTGCAGGAGCTGTTCTACCGCTCCGTGCAGGTCTCCCGGCAGGGCAGCGACGGCGCGATCTGCGTCGGCTCGTGCGCCATCTACCGGCGGGCGGCCCTGAACGACAACGGCGGTACGACGCTGATCGAGCACTCCGAGGACGTCCACACGGGCTTCGACCTGCGCGGCCTCGGCTGGGACCTGCGGTACATCCCCGTCGCCGTGTCCACGGGGGTCTGCCCGGACAGCGCGGGCGCCTTCTTCAACCAGCAGTACCGCTGGTGCTCGGGGTCGATGAGCCTGCTGGGCAGCAGGAAGTTCTGGCAGCGGAAGATCAAGTTCTCCAGTCGGCTCTGCTACATGTCGGGCTTCTTCTACTACATCCACACGGCGCTGTTCACGTTCGCGGCGCCCGTGATCCCCGTCGTGCTGCTGCTGATGATGCCGGAGAAGCTGAAGGTCGAGCATCTGCTCCTGGTGCTGCCGAGCATCCTCTACACCACGATCATCTTCCCGATGTGGCACAAGGCCCCCTACCGCCTGGAGGCGTGGGCGGCCCGCATGATGTACGGCTGGGCGCACTTCTTCGCGATCTGGGACATCCTGCGCAAGAACCGCATGGGCTGGCAGCCCACCGGTTCCGCCGGCGCGAAGAAGAACAAGACCCGCCGCTTCTGGATCGGCATGTGGGTCTGGGGCGGCGGAACCGCCCTGATCTGGGTGGGCGCCGCGGTGTGGCGGCTGTTCACGATGAACGCCCCCGACTTCGCCCTCATCCTTTCCACCGGACTCTTCTACGCCCTCGTCGTGGGCCGGGTCCTGGTGCAGCCCCGATCGGAGAGCGCCGTCTGATGTTCCTGACACGTGTACGTACCACCGCGGCCGGCTGTGCGCTGGCCCTGTCCGCGCTGTTCACGCTGAGCGGCTGCTCCCTGCTGGACGACTCCGGCACGACGGCGTCGTCCGAGGGCGGCGGCTCGCAGGGCGCGGGCGAGGACGCCCGAGGCACGGACGCCGACATCCCCTACGACGTGACGCCTCTGCTCAAGCCCGAGAAGAAGTACTTCGGCGCGGCCGTCGACGGGGCGCCGAACTCGATGAAGGGCGTCGACGCCTACACGGCGATGACCGGCAAGCAGCCGAACCTCATCGAGTACTACGCGGCCTGGGGCGACGGCTTCGACGCCCGGGGCGTGCGCAACGCCTGGGCCGAGGGCGCGCTGACCCTGGTCTCCTGGGAGCCGTTCGACGTCACGCTCGCCGACATCGCGGCCGGTGAGAAGGACGCGTACCTCAAGAAGTACGCGGCCTCGGTGCGCAAGCTGAACCTGCCCGTCGTGATCTCCTTCGCCGACGAGATGAACGGCCACTGGGAGAAGTGGGGCACCAAGAACGTCACGCCCAAGCAGTACGTGGCCGCGTGGAAGCACATCCACGACACGTTCACGGACGCCGGCGCCTCCAACGTCATCTGGGCCTGGTCGCCCAACATCGTCAACCCGGTCAAGAGCGTCGAGCTGGAGCCGTACTACCCGGGCGACGGCTATGTCGACTGGGTGGGCGTGATCGGCTACTTCACGCTCGAAGAGGACAACGCCTACAAGAGCGTCTTCGGGCCGACCCTGGACGAGATCCGGACCTTCACGAAGAAGCCGACGCTGATCCTGGAGACGGCCGCCGAGCCGGGCGAGCGCCGCCGGGCCGACGTCCGGAACCTGTTCGCCGGGGTCGAGGCGGACGACGACATGCTCGGGTTCGTGTGGTTCGACCACAAGAAGCGCGCCGACTGGCGTCTGAAGGTCAGCCCGCTGGCCCTCAAGGAGTTCAAGCGACTGGCCGCCGCCGACGTGTTCGGCTTCGACGTTCGGAAGCCGTGATGAATCGCAGCCAGAATCCTCGTCCGCCGCAGCCGCAGGGCCCGTACGGCGAGCAGCAGTACGACGGCCGGCGGTACGGGGACCAGCGGTACGGGGACCAGTTCGGGGAGCAGTACGGCGATCCGTACACCGATCCCTACGGGGAGAGCGACTCGGCCTCCTGGTTCAACTCCAACGGCAGCAGGCAGCCCGCGCAGGGCTACGGGTACGGCACGCAGGCCGCGTACCCGCAGGAGCAGGAGCAGCAGCGGTACGCGCCGGGGATTCCCGAGCAGCGGCAGCGCGAGGACCAGCCGACGTACGCGCTGCACACCGTCGAGGAGACGCCCGCCGAGCCCTCGTACCGCATCCCCGTCACGCCCGAGGCGGGCTGGGACATGGCGGCGAGCCGGCGGCGGGCCTGGGTCAGCCGGGCCGTGCTGCTGTGCATCCTGCTGATCCAGACGGTGCTGTCGCTGCGGCTGTCCAACACGGCGTTCCAGGACGAGGCGCTGTATCTGGCGGCCGGGCACGCGGAACTGGACCACCTGCTCAACGGCACCCCGCTGCCCATCGACTACGCCGCGTACTTCTCGGGGTCGCCGCAGCTCTACCCGGTGCTCGCGGCTCTGGTCGACGGCCAGTTCGGACTCACCGGCGCGCGCGTGCTCAGCCTGGTTTTCATGCTCTTCACCACCGGGCTGCTGTACTCGTTCTCGCGGCGGATGTTCAACGAGCGGGCCGCGCTCGCCGCCGCCGCGCTGTTCTCAGTCGTCCAGTCGACTGTCGTCATGGGCTTCTTCGCGACCTACGACGCGGCGGCGGTGTTCCTGCTGGCCCTCGCCGTCTGGATCGTCGTCCGCACGAACCGGGCGCCGGCCTACGCGGTGCTGCTCGCCGCGCCCGTCGCGGTCCTCGCGGTCGGGGTGAAGTACGCGGCGGCGCTCTATCTGCCGACCCTCGTCGTGCTCGCGCTGCTCACCGCCTGGCCGTACCGCGGGGCGAAGTCGGCCGTGCTGCGCATGCTGCTGCTCGGGCTCGGCATGGGCGCGCTGGCCGGGATCGGGATGTACACCACCGATCTGCTCGCGGGCATCCAGCAGACCACCACCAACCGCGCGCACGGCACCGACAGCGCGCAGTTCCTGCTGCAGCGCTCGGCCGAGTGGGGCGGGCTGATGTTCCTGACGGCGGTCGGCGGCGCGATCTCGTACGTCCGGCGCAGCCGGATGAACGAATCCCCGCTGGCGCAGCGGCTCGGCAACCCCGGCTGGCGCTGGCGCGCCCTGATGGGGCTGCTCCTGTGCGGCACGGCCGTGCTGGCGTCGGCGTACCAGATCCATCTGGGCACCGTCGTCTCGCTGTTCAAGCACGTCGGCTTCGGCCTGCTCTTCGCCGCCCCGATGGCCGGCGTGGGCGTGACGCGGCTCGTCGGCGCGCACTTCCGCTACCCGCAGCTCGGCATCATGCTGTGGACGGCCGTGCTGTGCCTGGGCATCTCGCAGGCGGACTGGCGCTTCGGCGTCTGGCCGGACTCCTCGAAGATGATCCGCACCATCCAGTCGCACGTGGACTCCAAGGGGCACTACCTCAGCTCCACGCCCGAGGTGCCCGTCTACTACCTGCGCGAGAAGACCGACCACAGTCAGTGGCAGGGCGTCTTCGGCATGGACTACAAGGGCAAGAAGGGTAAGTACTACACCGGCGACGAGGCCTATCGCGCGGCGCTGCGCGACGGCGAGTTCGACCTGATCGTCCTCGACGGGATCACCAACCCGCGGATCGACGACGTCGTCGCCGGGGCCGTCAGGGGCAACCCGCACTACCGGCTGCTCGCCGACGTGCCGTGGCGCAACTCCAGCGGCACGGGGACCTACCGCATCTGGATCAAGACGTCCTGAAGGACGTCATGTCCTGATCGCCGTCACGTCCGGAACACGGCCGTTTTCCGTGTCCCGCTTTTCCGCGCTGGGTCCACCAGCTGAATCTTCCGTACGAAAGGCAGTGCCATGCGGCTCACTGTCATCGGCACCGGCTATCTCGGTGCCACCCACGCCGCCTGTATGGCGGAGCTCGGGCACGAGGTGCTCGGGGTCGACGTCGACCCGGACAAGGTCGCCGCGCTGCAGGCGGGGCGGGTGCCGTTCCACGAACCCGTGCTGCCGGAGCTGCTCGCCCGGCACACCGCGAGCGGGCGCCTGCGCTTCACCACGTCCTACGAGGAGGCCGCGGCCTTCGGCGAGGTGCACTTCCTCTGCGTGGGCACCCCGCAGCGCAAGGACTCCGAGGGCGCCGACCTGCGGTACGTGGACTCGGCGTTCGCGTCGCTGGCCCGGTACGCGGGCGAGGGCGCGCTCCTGGTCGGCAAGTCGACCGTGCCCGTGGGCACGGCCCGGCGCCTCGCGGACACCCACACCGGTGTGGAGATCGCCTGGAACCCGGAGTTCCTGCGGGAGGGCTTCGCCGTCGAGGACACCCTGCGGCCCGACCGGCTGGTCCTCGGCATCGGATCCGACCGTGCCGAAACGTTGCTGCGCGCGGTGTACGCGCCTGTCATCGACGCGGGAACCCCCGTGGTCACCGCCGACTTCCCGACCGCCGAACTGGTCAAGACGGCCGCCAACGCGTTCCTCGCCACCAAGATCTCGTTCATCAACGCCATGGCGGAGGTGTGCGAGGCCACCGGCGGCGACGTCTCCGTACTCGCGGAGGCGATCGGCCACGACGACCGCATCGGCAAGAAGTTCCTGCGGGCCGGCGTCGGCTTCGGCGGCGGCTGTCTGCCCAAGGACATCCGGGCCTTCGCCCACCGCGCCGACGAGCTGGGGGTGTCCCTGGCGTTCCTGCGCGAGGTCGACGCCATCAACATGCGGCGCCGCGACCGGGTCGTCGAGCTGGCCCGCGAACTGTGCGGGGGCGCGGTTCTCGGCGCGCGGATCGCCGTGCTCGGCGCGGCCTTCAAACCGGACTCCGACGACATCCGCGACTCGCCCGCGCTGAACGTGTCCGCGCGCCTGCGCCTCGACGGCGCCGATGTCACGGTCTACGACCCGGAGGCGATGGACAACGCCCGCAAGGCGTTTCCGCTGCTCGGGTACGCGCTGTCGGCCGAGGAGGCGCTGCGCGGAGCCGATCTCGTGCTGCACCTGACCGAATGGCCGCAGTTCCGCGAGCTCGCTCCCGAGCGTGCCCGCGCCTTGGTCTCCCGTCCACGGATCGTGGACGGCAGGGGGACGCTCGACGGGGCCACCTGGGCCGCGGCGGGCTGGGAGTTCCGGGCGCTGGGCAGACCCGCGCCCGGTGGGGAGGGGTAAGGACATGACGTACGAGACATTCGACGACGTGGACGTCACGATCGTGATGCCCACGTACAACGAGGCCGCCAATCTGCCGAGAATGGCCGAGGCGGTGCTCCAACTGCCCCTGAACGGGCTGCACCTGAAGGTGGTGGACGACTCCAGCCCGGACGGCACGGGCCGGATCGCCGAGGAGCTGGCCGAGAAGTACAACGCGGACGGGCGGCGCCGGATGAGCGTGCTGCACCGCACCGAGAAGGACGGGCTCGGGCGCGCGTACGTGGCGGGCATGAGCGCGGCGGTCGACGAGGGCGCGCAGTACGTCGTGCAGATGGACGCCGACGGCAGTCATCCCGTGGAGGCCGTGCCGCGCATGCTGGGCACCGCCGTGGCCTCGGGGGTCGGGCTGGTCATCGGGAGCCGGTACGTCGAGGGGGGCTCGCTCGACGAGGACTGGGGGGCGCATCGCGTGCTGTTGTCGCGGTTCGCGAACCGGTACGCGCGGACTGTGCTCGGGACGAAGATCCGGGACATCACCGCGGGGTTCAATCTGTGGTCCGCGCGGGCGTTGAACGATGTGGATCTGCACTCGCTGGACAGCGCGGGGTACAGCTTTCAGGTCGAGCTGAAGTACAAGGCCGTTCGGGCCGGGCACAGTGCGGTGGAGATTCCCATTCGGTTCGAGGAGCGGACCGAAGGGGTTTCGAAGATGACTCTTCGTACGCAGCTTGAGTCGGCGTTGGTGCCGGTCAGGTTGCGACTCAAGCGGGACTGACCTCCGGTCGGGGGGGGCCGGGGGTGGGTCGTTGGCTGCGGGCCGGTGGGGGCTGGTCGCGCCGTTCCCCGCGCCCCTCGGGGGGCTGCGCCCCCCTGAAAGATTGCGCCGTTCCCCGCGCCCCTTATCCGTTGGCCGCTGCCGATGCCTGGGCCTCGCCTCTGCGGCGGATTTGGCGGAAGGTGAATTCGGCCAGGTCGTCGCCCGTGGTGAAGACCTTGGCGTCCTTCTCCGTGACGTCCTTGCCGTTGGTGAAGCCGGCGACCGTGAAGTAGGCGTAGCGGCCGTACGAGTTCGTCGTCGAGCGGCAGATGGCCGAGCGGCAGAAGACGGGGACGCCCTCACCGGTCAGGGACTGGACGACGCTCTGCTTGTCGGCGTCGGTCTTCGCCCTGAGCGCCTTGGCCTCGTTGTCGAAGACGGCCACCCCGACGGTGACGGCCACCCCGTCCTTCGCGTACGTGACGCGCATGAGGCGGGTGCAGTCGTTCTTCGTGAGGACCGGGCCGAGCGTGCCCTGGGCGGCCGAGGCGCAGTTCTTCGTGGACGCCAGCGCGCCCTTCTTGTAGACCGTCTCGCCCATCGTCAGCTGGGTGCCCGGGAAGAGGGTGTCCGGCGCGAGCGGCGCGGTGTCCTTCTTCACATCGGATATGAAGTCCTTCGGGTCCAGCGGCGGCGGCGCGGAGGTCGCCTCGAAGGACGGGCCGGTCCCTGCGGTGTCCGACGGGATGTCCGCGGAGGCGGGCAGCTCGGAGGCGGGTTTGTTCGACGCCTGGTCCTTGCCGTCCGCCGAGACCACGGCCACCGCGACGGCCGCGCCCACGGCGATGGTGGCCAGGGCGCCGCCGCCGACCAGCAGCCACCTGCGGCGCCGGTTGCGCGTCTCGGACGCCTCCGCCAGTGCCGCCCAGTCGGGAGACTGACTGCTCCACTGCGGCGGCTGAGAACCCGATCCCCCGGAACCCCACTGGGGTCCCCCCTGCCCAAAGCTCATGGGCCGCATCTTAGACGGGACAAGGGGACAAGGGATCCGCTGGTCCTCTCCCGCAGCACTCGAAGCGCCGATGTGTCAAGCCCGAATGAGAGCAAAATGAGAGCAAGGGGGCATCTCAGAGGGCTCGGGTACGCTCGAACCCGGTGCGCGCCTGCCCTCCGGCACGCGTTTTGACCCGTACGGGCCACCGAAGGTATTCTTGCGGTTCGTTATGTGTATTGGCTTGCTCATTCTCACGTGAGGGGCCCTTACACCGGTCCACCGGGCCGATGACCAGCGGCAGGACTCGGTTGCGTCCCGATGTCCGCCAGGGCTGTCGTACATCGTCCGTGGTGGCCCATTGTCAGGACCCACTCACTGAAGAAGCGAAGGCATGACCGTGCGTACGTTCAGCCCCAAGCCCGGCGACATCACTCGCCAGTGGTACGTCATCGACGCCCAGGATGTCGTCCTGGGTCGTCTGGCCACCACTGCCGCGAACATTCTGCGGGGCAAGCACAAGCCGATTTACGCCCCCCACGTCGACGCTGGTGACTTCGTCATCATCATCAACGCCGACAAGGTGCACCTCTCCGGCAACAAGAAGACCCAGAAGCTGGCGTACCGCCACTCCGGTTACCCGGGTGGTCTGCGCTCCGTCCGTTACGACGAGCTGCTGGCGAAGAACCCCGAGAAGGCCGTCGAGAAGGCCATCAAGGGCATGATCCCCAAGAACTCCCTGGGCCGTCAGGTGCTCTCGAAGCTGAAGGTCTACTCGGGCGACCAGCACCCGCACGCTGCACAGCAGCCGGTGCCGTTCGAGATCACCCAGGTCGCGCAGTAGTTCCGGCCACCACCCCCTAAGACTGAACAGAATCTGAGGAGAATCGTGGCCGAGACCACCGTTGAGCAGCCGGTCGAAGAGACCGAGGCTGTCGACATCGAGAGCTACACCACCGAGTCCGAGGCCCCCGTCGTCGAGGGCGAGTACACCTCGGAGTCGCTCGCGGGCCGCTTCGGCGACCCGCAGCCGGCCGCCGGCCTGGGCCGTCGCAAGAACGCGATCGCCCGCGTCCGGATCGTCCCGGGCACCGGCAAGTGGAAGGTCAACGGGCGCACGCTTGAGGACTACTTCCCGAACAAGGTGCACCAGCAGGAAGTCAACGAGCCCTTCAAGGTGCTCGAACTCGACGGCCGCTACGACGTGGTCGCCCGTATCTCGGGCGGCGGCGTCTCCGGTCAGGCCGGTGCCCTGCGCCTCGGCGTGGCCCGCGCGCTGAACGAGGCCGACGTGGACAACAACCGCGGCGCCCTCAAGAAGGCCGGTTACCTCAAGCGTGACGACCGTGCGGTCGAGCGCAAGAAGGCCGGTCTCAAGAAGGCCCGTAAGGCCCCGCAGTACAGCAAGCGCTAAATCCCAGCGATTTTCGCTCGCTTTCTGCACGAATCGCCCCGACGGCACGTTCTGTGTCGCCGGGGCGTTCGTTTATCGCGATCTGTGGCACAACCTGTGGCACCGCTTGTGGGTCAGAGGCTGTGGGGTACTCGGTGCGGTACGCGTCGCGTGCCGTGATCGGGTGTCGCAGCCGCGTGCCGCGGCCTTTCGGCCACAGCCTTGGAACAGGCGTGGGAGATATACAGGCCCGGGGGATATACCTGACGTGTGCCGGGCCGGGACGGGACCTCCGGCCGAGCCGCACATGGTGGCGTACGTGGCGTACGTGCAGCACGTTGTGTTGCACGCCGTGTCGCACATTCTGATCAAGACTGATCGAGCCTGAGCAAGTTCGGAGGACACCAGTGGGACGACTCTTCGGGACGGACGGCGTACGTGGTGTCGCCAACGCGGATCTGACGGCAGAGCTCACGCTCGGCCTCTCCGTGGCGGCGGCGCACGTACTGGCCGAAGCGGGAACCTTCGAAGGCCACCGGCCGACGGCGGTGGTCGGACGGGACCCGCGAGCGTCCGGGGAGTTCCTGGAAGCCGCGGTGGTCGCGGGCCTCGCCAGCGCCGGCGTGGACGTGCTGCTCGTCGGCGTCCTGCCGACCCCCGCCGTGGCGTACCTCACGGGCGCCCTCGGCGCCGACCTCGGTGTGATGCTCTCCGCGAGCCACAACGCCATGCCCGACAACGGCGTCAAGTTCTTCGCCCGCGGCGGCCACAAGCTCGCCGACGAGCTGGAGGACCGGATCGAGTCCGTCTACGAGGAGCACCGCACCGGCGCCCCCTGGGACCGGCCGACCGGCTCCGGCGTCGGACGCGTCCGCTCGTACGAGGAGGGCTTCGAGAAGTACGTCACCCACCTCCTCGCCGCCGTCCCGAACCGGCTGGACGGTCTGAAGATCGTCCTCGACGAGGCGCACGGCGCTGCCGCGCGGGTCTCGCCCGAGGTCTTCACGCGCGCGGGCGCCGAGATCGTCACGATCGGCGCCGAGCCCGACGGCCTCAACATCAACGACGGCTGCGGCTCCACCCACCTCGGGCTGCTGAAGGCCGCCGTCATCGAGCACGGCGCCGATCTCGGCATCGCGCACGACGGTGACGCCGACCGGTGCCTCGCCGTGGACCACACCGGCGCGGAGGTCGACGGGGACCAGATCCTGGCCGTGCTCGCGCTCGCGATGCGGGAGCGGTCGGAGCTGCGGTCCGACACCGTTGTCGCCACGGTCATGTCGAACCTCGGGTTCAAGCTGGCCATGGAGCGTGAAGGCGTGTCCCTCGTACAGACCGGGGTCGGTGACCGGTACGTGCTGGAGGAGATGAAGAACCACAACTACGCGCTCGGCGGCGAGCAGTCCGGGCACGTGATCATCCTGGATCACGCGACGACCGGTGACGGGACGCTGACCGGGCTGCTGCTGGCGGCCAGGGTCGCGCAGACCGGGCGTACGTTGCGGGAGCTGGCGTCCGTGATGGAGCGGCTGCCGCAGGTGCTGATCAATGTGCCCGATGTCGATCGGTCGCGGGTGTCGACGTCCGCGGAGCTTGCCGCGGCGGTGGGGGAGGCCGAGCGGGAGCTCGGGGCGACCGGGCGGGTGCTGTTGCGGCCTTCCGGGACCGAGCCGCTTGTGCGGGTCATGGTGGAGGCCGCTGATATCGATCAGGCTCGGTCTGTGGCGGGGCGGCTTGCTGATGCGGTGAAGTCCGCGCTCGGGTGAACCGGGGTTCTTTTTTGGGCCCGGTCCCGGGGTGGGGGCTTGGGGGGTGTTGCGGGGTGCGGGTGCGTTGTGGCTGGTCGCGCCGTTCCCCGCGCCCCTGAAGGGGCTGCGCCCCTCCGAAGGCAAAAGACTGCGCCGTTCCCCGCGCCCCTTTCTGGAGCCCTTAGCGTCTCTGTCTTGACCAGAGCCATTTTTGGGTCAGGAGGGTCAGGGTGCCTGCCAGGATGATGCCTGCCAGGTTCAGGAGGAGTTGGTTCGTGGAGCCGGCTGTCTGGGACGTGTCTCCGTAGCTGAGGGCGACCGCCGCGTTGGCGGCGGCCGGGACCGTGGTGACGGAGATGGCCACGCCCACCAGGAGGCCCGACTTGGCCGAGGTCAGGGAGAGCGTGCCGGCGATGCCCGCGAGGACCGCCACGACGAACGAGAACGCGTCGGGGGCGTAGACGAAGGCCGTGTTGGGCCGGTCGCCCTCCAGCATCTCCTCGGTGAACAGGCCCAGCCCGTCCATCAGCAGGCTGAACAGCACGGTCACGGCCATCGCCACCGCGAAGCCCACGAGCAGGGCGGTCAGCGAGCGCAGCGCCAGGCGCGGCCGGCGCCGGACCACGGCCGTGCTGAATCCCGCCAGCGGGCCGAACTCCGGGCCCACCGCCATCGCGCCCACGATCAGGATCGCGTTGTCGAGAACCACACCGCAGGCCGCGATCATCGTGGCGAGCGTGATGAACGCCAGGTAGGTGACCGAGAGCGTCGACTCCTCGTGCGTCGCGTCCGTCAGCTGCTCCCACAGGACCGCGTCGACGCCCTCGCCGGGTGCGTCGGCCTCCGCCTGGTCCGCGCGCTTCGACAGCGACAGGTCGATGTCCTCGACGGCGATCGAACCGTCCGTGTCGATCTCCAGCTCGCGCAGCCCGCCGATCAGTTCGTCGCCCGCCTCGCGTGCCACGTCGACGAGCACGAGGTCACCGGCGGGGTTGCGGGCGGCACCCGGCACGACCGCCAGATGGGTCGTGCCGACGGTCTTCTCGATCAGGCGGATCACCGCCTCGGTCCGGTCGGGCGGGGTGATCAGGCGCAGGTGCAGCATGGGGGCAGGGTAGCCGTGCCGGTGACGGCGACCGGTGGCGGTGGCAGTGACGGGGCGACCGGGTAAGGGGGGACGGGGTGACGGTCAGAGCTTGCGCAGGCTGAGCTTCTGGACCTTGTGGTCCTGGCCCTTGCGGACGACGAGGGTGGCGCGGCCCCGGGTGGGGGCCACGTTCTCCAGGAGATTGACCTTGTTGACGGTCCGCCAGGTCGTACGGGCGTAGTCGAGGGCCTCCTCCTCGGAGACCTGCGTGTACTTGCGGAAGTACGAGGACGGGTTCTGGAACGCCGTCTCGCGCAGCCGGCGGAAGCGGTTGAGGTACCAGCTCTCGATGTCCTCGGCGCGCGCGTCCACGTACACGCTGAAGTCGAAGTAGTCGGCGAGGCCGACGCGGGTGCGGCCATCCTTGCCGGGGAGGGCGGGCTGCAGGACGTTCAGGCCCTCGACGATCAGGATGTCCGGGCGGCGGACGGTGAGGCGCTCGTCCGGGACGATGTCGTAGATGAGGTGGGAGTAGACCGGGGCCGTCACCTCGTCCTTGCCCGCCTTGATGTCGGCGACGAACCGGGTCAGCGCCCGGCGGTCGTACGACTCCGGGAACCCCTTCCTGGACATCAGACCGCGCGCCTGCAGTTCCTTCGTGGGGAGCAGGAAACCGTCCGTGGTGACCCGCTCGACCCGTGGATGCTCCGGCCAGCGGGACAGCAGGGCCTGGAGGAGGCGGGCGACGGTGGACTTGCCGACGGCGACCGAACCCGCCACGCCTATCACGAACGGCGTACCGGACTGCGAGCCCTTCTCGCCCAGGAAGGTGTTCAGGGCGCCGCGCAGGCCGTCGGTCGCGCCCACGTAGAGATTGAGGAGCCGGGACAGCGGCAGATAGATGTCCCGTACCTCGTCGAGGTCGATGACATCGCCGAGACCGCGCAGTCTCTCCACCTCCTCGGCGGTCAGCGGAAGAGGTGTCTTCTCACGCAGCGCGCTCCACTGGGCACGGGTGAGGTCGACGTAGGGAGTCGCCTCCGGCCTGGGCCGGTGGGCGCTCCGCGGCAACGAGGAGACCGATGAGATCACAGTCCATTGTTACGGGAGTTTGAACGAACCGTCGGGTGGAGTCCGTCACGCCGTGCCTGTGTTCGAGCGCGTCCGAACCCTGGACCGGTGGGGCGCATGGGCATAGCGTGCCGCCCACCCGGGAGCGAGCCGCCTTCCGGGACGCCGGTGGTGGGGATGGTCGGCATGACCGTACGTTTCCGAGTGCGTGGCCTGGCGGGTCCAAGAGCCGGCCGCCGAGGCGGGCCGGCTCCGGCCGACGTGGCGGGCCAGGTGTGCAGTGAACTGGCGCTCGATCTGCCGGACGAGGACCTGGGGGAGTACCTCTACGACTGCATCGACCTCTACCGGATGGGCAGCAAACCGCGCTGCGAGGAGGTCGAGTACCTCGGGATGGTGCAGGACGCGATCGACCGGATCGAGCGCGGGGAGCAGTAGCCGGCGAACGCCTTGGCCCGCGCCCCGGCCCGCGCCCCGGCCCGCGCCCCGGCCCGTGGCCCGGCAATTTCCGATATCGGGCACGCGGTGCCTCGGCCGGGCGCCGGTCGGCACCTAGGCTGCCGTCATGTGCGGAATCGTGGGATACGTGGGGTCGCAGTCGGCGCTCGATGTCGTGGTCGCCGGACTGAAGCGGCTGGAGTACCGGGGGTACGACTCGGCGGGCATCGCGGTGCTCGCGGACGGCGGGATGGCGGCGGCGAAGAAGGCCGGCAAGCTCGCCAACCTGGAGAAAGAGCTGGTCGAGCGGCCGTTGCCGGCCGGTTCGACCGGGATCGGACACACGCGCTGGGCCACGCACGGCGGCCCGACGGACGCGAACGCGCACCCGCATCTCGACAACGCGGGGCGGGTCGCGGTCGTCCACAACGGCATCATCGAGAACTTCGCGGAGCTGCGGGCCGAACTGGCCGAGCGGGGACACGCGCTCTCCTCCGAGACGGACACCGAGGTCGTCGCGCACCTCCTCGCCGAGGAGTTCTCCGCGTGCGCCGACCTCGCCGAGTCCATGCGGCTGGTGTGCCGGCGCCTCGAAGGCGCCTTCACGCTGGTGGCCGCGCACGCCGACGAGCCGGACGTGGTCGTGGGCGCCCGGCGCAACTCGCCGCTCGTCGTGGGCGTCGGGGAGGGTGAGGCCTTCCTCGCCTCGGACGTCGCCGCGTTCATCGCGCACACCCGGTCCGCGATCGAACTGGGGCAGGACCAGGTCGTCGAACTGCGGCGTGACGGCGTGCACGTCACCGGGTTCGACGGCTCGCCGGCCGAGACCCGCTCGTACCACGTCGACTGGGACGTGTCCGCCGCCGAGAAGGGCGGCTACGACTACTTCATGCTCAAGGAGATCGCCGAACAGCCGAAGGCGGTCGCCGACACGCTGCTCGGCCGCATCGACGCGAGCGGATCGCTGACGCTCGACGAGGTGCGGATCGCGCCCGGGACGCTGCGGGAGGTCGACAAGGTCGTGGTGGTGGCCTGCGGGACCGCCTTCCACGCCGGGCTCATCGCCAAGTACGCCATCGAGCACTGGACGCGGATCCCGTGCGAGGTGGAGCTGGCGAGCGAGTTCCGGTACCGGGACCCGATCCTGGACGCGCAGACGCTGGTCATCGCGATCTCCCAGTCCGGGGAGACCATGGACACGCTGATGGCGCTGCGGCACGCGCGGGAGCAGGGCGCGAAGGTCCTGGCCGTCTGCAACACGAACGGTTCGACGATCCCGCGCGAGTCGGACGCGGTGTTGTACACGCACGCCGGACCCGAGGTGGCGGTCGCCTCCACGAAGGCGTTCCTCACCCAGCTCGTGGCCTGCTACCTGGTCGCCCTGTACCTGGGCCAGGTGCGCGGCACGAAGTGGGGCGACGAGATCCGGGCCGTCGTACGCGACCTGTCCCGGATCTCCGAGGAGGTCGAGCAGGTCCTGGAGACGATGGAGCCGGTACGGGAGCTGGCGCGCTCCCTGGCCGCGAAGAACACCGTGCTGTTCCTGGGCCGGCACGTGGGCTACCCGGTCGCCCTGGAGGGCGCGCTCAAGCTCAAGGAACTCGCCTACATGCACGCCGAGGGCTTCGCGGCGGGCGAGCTGAAGCACGGGCCGATCGCCCTGATCGAGGACGACCTGCCGGTGGTCGTGGTGGTGCCGTCGCCGAAGGGGCGCTCGGTGTTGCACGACAAGATCGTCTCCAACATCCAGGAGATCCGGGCCCGGGGTGCGCGGACGATCGTGATCGCGGAGGAGGGGGACGAGACGGTGGTCCCGTACGCGGACCACCTGATCCGGATCCCCGCGACACCGGTGCTGTTGCAGCCGCTGGTCGCGACGGTGCCGCTCCAGGTCTTCGCCTGCGAACTGGCGACCGCCCGCGGCAACGAGGTGGATCAGCCGCGCAACTTGGCGAAGTCGGTGACGGTGGAGTAGCGCTGCGCGAGGGCGTCGACGAAGGGGGTGTAGGCCTCGGCCGTGAAGGTGAGGGTTCCCCTGGCCGGGGCTTTTGAGTCTCGGACGCCTATGTGGGCGGGGGTGGTGGCGACCTCCACGCACTCGTTGCCGTCGCCCTCGCCCGAGTAGGAGGACTTCCGCCAGGCGCCGGGGGCGGTCATGTGTTTTTCAGGGCGTCGACGAAGGCGGTGAAGGCCTGCGTGGGAAAGGTCAGGGTGCCGTCGTCAGGGGTCTTCGAGTCGCGTACGGAGATGTGGGCGGGGCAGTTCGCAACTTCCACGCAGTCGTTGCCGTCGTCGCCGTCGGAGTAGGACGACTTGCGCCAGTTGAGGGGGGTGGTCACCGGGTGCCTCACAGTTCGTTGGCCAGTTCGTGAATGAAGTCGCGCGATCGGTCCGGGGCGAGTGCGACTTCCTCAATCTTACGGAAGCGCGTTCGAAAGACGCCGAGCATGGCTTCGGAATCGATGAAGACCGAGCCGTGGGGCACGTCGCGCACCACGGTGTCGAGCTTGGGAACGCGGCCACCGACGTACGTCATGGTGCTTCCGGCCCTGGCGAAGCCTTCCAGGGTGAAAGGGAGGACGCGGACCGTGATGTGATCGGCTTCTGAGAGATCGAGGAGCCGCGAGAGTTGGGCCCTTGTGGTGGCCCGGTCGTCGACCATGATGCGCAGCGCAGCCTCGTGGATCACCAGTTCGTACGAGACGGGGCTGGGGCCCTCGATGATCACCCGGCGGGCCATGCGATGGCGGACGCGCAGCTCCCGCTCGTCCTCGGTGAGTTCGGGGATCCGGTTGGAGAAAATCGCGCGGGCGTAGTTCTCGGTCTGAAGTGGTCCCGGGACGAACAGGACGGCCACGTCGCGTCGGCATCGGGCATGGTGATCCAGCTCGGACAGGTCCAGGAACGACGTGGGCAGTAGGCCCCGGTACTCCTCCCACCAGCCCTGTGTCCGGTCCGTGGCCATGGCGACCAGGGCGTCGATGAACTCCGTGTCCGTGCACGCGTAGTGGGACGCGAGGCGGCGGAGTCGTTTCTCGCTCACCCCGGAAGTGCCCAGCTCGATCTGGCTGATCTGGACGGAGTTCACGCCGAGCAGTGCTCCTGCCTCGCGGGCGCTGAGTCCTGCTGCCTCACGGAGTCTGCGCAGTTCGACCGCCAAGCGCATCTGTCGTGCTGTTGGTTCGCGTCGTGCACTCATGGCTGCTCCTCGGCGCAAGGCGCCTGCTGCTGTGACTCGTTCGGGGTCAGATTACGTGGTCCAGTTGCAAAAGCTTAAATCTAAGGCCTACCTTCAGTCACGCGACGCACACTCTGCGCCACTCCGGGGCTCCGGAAGTGCACCACTCCGTCCTGCCGGGACGGCTGCGGCATGCCCACCGCCCGTGATCGGCCGCAGATCTCCGAAACCCCACCATTGAGCCGGAGTTGACGCATGCCTGGAATCGAGACCGACGTGCCGTGGGAGTACTCCCTCTACATCCCCAACGACCTCAGAGCGGTCACGGTCAGCCGCCGTACCCTTCGGCTGATCCTCACCATGCACGGCCTGATCCGGCACGTCGACGTGGCCGAACTCCTCGCCGCCGAGCTGGTGAGCAACGCCGTACGCCACACCAAGGGCCCCGCCGCCCTCCGCGTCCGCTGGGCGGCCGGCGTACTCCGGATCGGTGCCTGGGACGCGGACCCCGGCCCGCCGGAACCGCCGTGCCCGACGGGCGACTTGCTGGACCTCTCGGAAGAGGGCCGCGGGCTGGCCCTGGTCAAGTCCTGCGCCGACACCTGGGGCTGGCACCCCCTGACGGCCAACGGCAACGGCGGCAAGTACGTGTGGTGCGAGCTGGCCTCTACGGCGTGAACGTTTCATCGCAGCTCGAATGAGTGAACGCAGCTCAATTGTCTGGATCTTCAGCCTTTTACTCCATCAAGGTTGGACACATGGTCACATCAGCTCACGAGGGCATGCACCGGATCTTCCAGGAGCGGCCCGAGATCCTGGCACCCGTGTTCGGGGTGCTGGGTGTCCCGTTCGCCCCGAAGGCGACCGTGGACGCTGTCACCACGGACGTGACGGAGGCCCGGCCACTGGAACGCCGCGTGGACACCGTCCTGCGTATCGGGCCCTCCGACGGCGAGGACTTCCTGCTCGCCATCGAGTCGCAGTCGGGCAAGAACAAGGAGAAGGCGGCGAGTTGGGCGTACTACGTCGCGTACCTGCAGTCGAAGTTCGGTCTGCCCGTGCTGCTCGTGGTGGTCTGCCAGGACAGGGCCACGGCCAAGTGGGCGGTCGGCCCCTTCGACTGCGGCACGCGTGGCTGGACCGCTCAGCGGACGTATCCGCTGGTCGCCGGGCCGGACAACTTGCCGGTGATCACTGATGCGAGGACCGCGTCGAAGAACCTCGCGCTGGCAGTGTTCTCAGCCGTGGCACACGCCCGCGGCCCGCAGGGCGGCGCCATACTGAAGGCGATCGCCCGCGCCGTTCAGGAACTTCACCAAACGGACCCCGTAACCGCCGGGTACTTCGCCGAGTTCCTGGACATCACCCTGGGGAACTCCCCAGCCGGAGATCAATGGAGGAAAGACATGACGTTCGTCAGCTACTTCCCGGGCCGGGGGACCGTCCGTGAGACGGCGTACTTGGAGGGCAAGGCGGAGGGCAAGGCGGAAGGCAAGGCCGCAGGCATCGCGGAGGGTGAGGCCAAGAGCATTCTGTCCGTGCTTGAGGTTCGCGGCATTCCCGTACCGGACAGCGTGCGTGAGCGCATCACCAGCTGCATCGATCTCGACCAAATGGACGCTTGGCTGCAGCGTTCCCTTACGGCCGAGCGGGTCGCGGATCTGTTCTCCGAGGACCTGGAGGTCCCGTCGAGCACTCCAGAACAGGGCTGACGGAAGTAGCCGACCTGGCCATAGGGTGCCCTGATGAGCATCATCGGGGTCGGTATTGATGTGGCCGAGATCGAGCGGTTCGCTACGTCGTTGGAGCGGACGCCGGGGATGGCCGAGCGGCTGTTTCTGGAGAGCGAGCTGCTGCTGGGCAGTGGGGAGCGGCGAGGGATTGCCTCTCTTGCCGCTCGCTTCGCCGCGAAGGAGGCGCTGGCCAAGGCGTTGGGGGCGCCCGGGGGGCTGCGGTGGACCGATGCGGAGGTCTTTGTCGAGGAGAGTGGGCAGCCTCGGCTTCGGGTTTCGGGGACCGTTGCTGCGCGGGCGGCGGAGTTGGGGGTGCGGTCCTGGCACGTATCGCTCAGCCATGATGCGGGGGTGGCGTCCGCGGTGGTGATCGCGGAGGGGTAGCCGCTCCGCGGGGGTGGTGTTCGTCTGCGGGTGCGTCGTGGCTGGCCGCGCAGTTCCCCGCGCCCCTTCAGGGGCGCTGCCCCTATCTGGGCGGAAGACAAAGGATTGCGCCGTTCCCCGCGCCCCTGAGGGGTGGGGGTGGCTGTCGCGTTCGGAGTGCGGGCCGGTGGGGGCTGGTCGCGCAGTTCCCCGCGCCCCTGGGTGGGTGGGGGCGGGGGTTTCGTCCTCGGGTTCGGGGGCGCGACGGGACAT